>DSAV01000037.1 GCA_011046295.1 Deltaproteobacteria bacterium
GTTAAGAAACATCATAGAAATGAAGCTCAAAAAGATCACCCGGCTTCGGTAACATCTTTTATGAGGCAACGTTTCCTTAAAATGCTATTCCTTCGGTAACATTTATTTATGAGGCAACAGGAAGGCGCAACGCTTTGTTTTCAGCCGTCTTTTCTGCCCCAATCGTAGGGAATTTCGCTTGTGTGCGCCGGTAGGCGGAATTCGTCCGGATTTTTGTAATCGTAAACGTGTGTTGTTGTGTTGATCACAACCGCGTCTTCTTCGGAAATGCATTTGAAACCATGAAAAACCAAGGGCGGAATATGCACCAAAACAGGGTTGTGAACACCAGCGAATATTTCCATTATTTCACGAAAAGTAGGTGATTTTTCGCGTCCGTCATATAAAACAATTTTCATCATGCCCTTGACCACCGCCATGTTGTCGGCCTGCTTCTTGTGATAATGCCAGCCCTTCACGACGCCGGGATACGCGGTGGTCATATATACCTGGCCGAATTTTTCGAAAAACGTGTCGTCGGCGCGCAGAATTTCCATGAGCCGGCCGCGCTCATCAGGAAGCACTTTAAGCTTTTTAATAATCACTCCGTTAATCATAATTTGTTTGCTCCCGTTTTAGCTACCCTCTGCCCCGCGGCTTGCAGTGATTCAAACGTGCCCGCGTCCGACCACCAGCCATCCAGCATGTCCCATTCCATTTTTCCTTCTTCAATATAAAAATTATTCACGTCGGTTATTTCCAGTTCGCCGCGCTGTGAGGGCTTCAGCGATTTGATGAATTCAAAAACACGCGCGTCATACATGTAAATTCCGGTAACCGCGTAATTCGAGGCGGGCTTTGAGGGTTTTTCTTCGATGCGGATAATTTTTTCTCCGTCAAAAACAGGCACGCCGAATCTCTGCGGATCGGTCACTTCTTTGAGCAAAATCCGCGCCCCTTCTTTCTGCGCGCGAAACTTGTCTGCCGCTTTCCTGATATTTTTTTCGATGATATTGTCTCCCAGTACCACGATAATTTTATCGTTATCGGCAAAATGTTCGGCAAGCCCCAGCGCCGCGGCAATGCCGCCCTCTCCCTGCTGGTAGGTATAATTAATGTGTTTCAGGCCAAAATCTTTTCCGTTTTCCAGAAGGCACAAAAAATCACCGGCGTTATTGCCGCCGGTAACAATTAATATTTCTTCCACGCCCGCGCCTACCAAAGTACGGATGGGGTAATAAATCATCGGCTCATTGTAAACGGGAAGCAGATGCTTGTTGGTAACTTTAGTCAGCGGATGAAGCCTGCTGCCCAATCCTCCGGCCAGAACAATTCCTTTCACTGATCCTCCTTATCTCGCTTTTCTGAAGCTTCTTTTCTTGCATATCATATCGCGCATGATGACAGCAATAAATTTCTTTGCATCTTCCTGAATAATAAGGTAATTATTTTTCTATGAATGACGAGCATTACATGAAATTAGCCTTGTCCCTTGCCCGAAAAGGCCGTGGCTATACCAGCCCCAACCCGATGGTCGGCGCGCTCATCGTCAAAGATGGACGTATTATCGGAAAAGGTTACCACCAAAGGTGCGGCGACAATCACGCCGAAATAAACGCCATTAATAACGCCCGCGAAGATATCGCGGGGTCAACGCTTTATGTTAATCTGGAGCCTTGCTGCCATCACGGCCAGACGCCGCCTTGCACGGAAGTCATCATAAAAAATAAAATATCGCGTGTCGTCATCGGCACAATCGACGCCAATCCCCTGGTATCCTGCCGCGGCATCAATCTTCTGGAGCAAAACGGCATCGAAGTCAAAAGCGGCGTTCTGGAAAATGAGTGCCGCGCGCTGAATGAAATATTTTTTCACTACATGGAAACACAGACGCCCTATGTTACTTTAAAATACGCCCAAACCCTGGACGGCCGCATCGCCACCAAAACAGGCCAATCCCGCTGGATTAGCTCAGATAAGTCTCTGCGCTTTGTTCATAAACTGCGCGCGCAGCATGACGCGATTCTTGTCGGAATCAATACCGTTCTTCAGGACAATCCCGAACTTACCGTCAGGCGCCTGCGCGGGCGCAATCCGCTGCGCGTCGTGGTGGATTCCAACTTAAGAATATTGGAGCGGGCGAGAGTTTTACAAAATATGGATATGGCAAAAACATTGATTGCCACCACTAAAAAGCAAAGTGATCCGAAATTCAAAAAAATTGCCGCCAGCGGCGCTTTCGTGCTGACCTGCCGCGCCACTGAGAAAGGCCTTGTTGACCTGAAAGATTTGTTCAGAAAGCTCGCCGCGCGCAATATTTCTTCTATTCTTGTTGAGGGGGGCACACGAATTATCACTTCCCTGTTGAAAAAAAATCTGGCACAGCGCTTGGTGGTTGTAATCGCGCCGAAAATTCTGGGAAAAGGAATCGAGGCAGTCGGTGACTTGAATATCCGCCACCTGGAGAAAGCAAAAATTTTGTCAATTAGAAAAATATCCCAAAGCGCTCAGGATATAATTGTAGATTGCCGACTGACTTAAACAAAATTACCGGATACTTATCATGCCCTGGTACGCCGTACATACAAGAAGCCGCCATGAATATAAAGTTAAAACAAGCCTTGTTCAAAAAGGCATAAATGCCTTTTTGCCGGAAATCGAAGTGCCAAGCAAACGCAAAGACCGTAAAAAGAAAATCAACATTCCTCTTTTTTCCGGCTATCTATTCTTCGAAACTTCTTTCCTGGATAACGAAACTAAATTAGCCGTCTTGAAAACTTTCGGTGTCGTGCGCATTTTGGGTAAAAAAGACACTTTCGAACCGCTTCCTGTTCCTGAAAATAAAATTGCGGCCATCCGCAGGCTCGTGGAAACAAAAGCGCAGATTTTTGAAGTGCGCTCACCTAAAGTGGGGGAACCAGCGCGCATCATTGATGGTCCTTTCGCGGGCATTGAAGGTATCGTCGTCAGCAGAAACGCTCAAAAAGAACTTTTTGTCGTTACTATTGAAATTTTACAGCGCTGCGTCGCCGTCAAACTGGAAGGTCTTCAGGTTGCCCGGCTCCAGGCATAAGGCAACACAATTATAATACTTGACTTTCCGGCCGTTATGCGCAAAAAAGTTTGCTCCGGAAATATTTTCCGCGGTTTATTATAGGGGATTTTTTTTGAAAGGATATATAAAAATTAACAAAGAGCTGTGCAAGGAATGCCATTTGTGCATCAATTTCTGCCCCAACGGCCACATTATTCCCGGAAAAGAATACAACTCTCAGGGATACCGTTCCGTCTGCACCGACGCGAAAAAAGAATGTAACGGCTGTGCTTTATGCGCCACAATGTGTCCGGACATCGCCATCGAGGTTTACCGTGAATAAAGTCTTAATGTCGGGAAATGATATTATCGGGGAAGCGGCCATTCGCGCGGGATGCCGTTTCTACGCCGGATATCCCATCACACCGCAAAATGAACTCACTGAATATATGGCCGAACACATGCGCAATGCCGACGGAGGCGTTTTTATCCAGTCGGAAAGTGAAGTCGCGGCGATTCACATGGTCATCGGCGCTTCTTCCGCCGGCGCCAGAGTAATGACTTCATCTTCCAGCCCCGGAATTTCCCTCAAACAGGAAGGTATTTCTTCGATGGCGGCCTGCGAACTTCCAGGCGTTATCGTTAACATCATGCGCGGAGGCCCCGGCCTGGGAAATATCCGTCCCTCCCAGGGTGATTATTTTCAGGCGACACGCGGCGGCGGCCACGGAGATTACCGTACCATCGTTTTGGCGCCCGCCACCTGCCAGGAACTTGCGGATTTGACTATGGATGCCTTTGATCTGGCGGACAAGTACCGCACACCGGTGATGATTCTTGCCGACGGCATGATGGGACAAATGATGGAGCCGGTGGTTTTCAAAAAAACCCGGCCGCGCCGGTTTTCCGAAAAATTCATGCTGCGCGGCGCGGGAGACGGCCCGAGCAGATTCATCCGCGGCCTGCTTTTGGATCCCATCGACGCCGAAGAACACAACTGGAAACTTGCCCGGAAATACGAAGTAATTGTGAAAAACGAAACCCTGCGCGACGAGCATGATACCGAAGACGCGGAAATGGTCATTGTCGCTTACGGTACTGCTGCACGCATCGCGCGCGGCGCGATCAAGCGCCTGCGTGAACACGGCATGAAGGTCGGCCTTTTCCGTCCGGTGACTCTCTGGCCGTTTCCCGAATCAGAGCTGCGCGCTCTTTCGAATAAGGTCAAAAGTTTTCTCGTTTTTGAAATGAGCACCGGGCAGATGATTGATGACGTGCGTCTTGCACTGCAGGGATACGCGGATACAGGTTTTCACGGAAGGCCCGGCGGCGCGGTACCAACTCCGGCGGAACTGGCCAATGTGATCGCGCGACATTATAAAAAGGATTGATCAAATATTTGGAAATATAAATGCCGAAAATAATATTTAAACGCCCAAAAAGTATCAAAGAAAATATTTTTCATTATTGCCCCGGTTGCGGGCACAGTATCGCGCACCGTCTCATTACGGAAGTTATCGACGAAACGGGCATCAGAGGCATAACCATCGGCGTGCCTCCGGCCGGCTGCGCGGTTCTGGCTTACAACTACTTTGATGTCGATATGATTGAGGCGCAGCACGGGCGGGGGCCGGCAACAGCTTCCGGTATCAAGCGCGTACTGCCGGACCGCATTGTATTCTCATATCAGGGAGACGGAGACCTGGCGGCCATCGGCATCGCTGAGAGTTTTCACGCGGCAAACCGCGGTGAAAACATTACCGTGTTTTTCATCAATAACGCGGTCTACGGCATGACCGGGGGACAAATGGCGCCTACCACGATACTGGAGCAGAAAACAACCACAACGCCGGCCGGAAGACATAAAATTCTGGACGGATATCCGGTAAAAGTTTGTGAGCTTTTATCAAATCTAAAGGGTGTAGCTTACGCTCAGAGATGCACTGTGACATCACCCGCGCAGGTCAATAAAACAAAAAAGGCCATCAGAAAAGCCTTCCAATGCCAAAAAGATTCTCTGGGTTTTTCTCTGGTCGAGATTCTCTCGCCCTGCCCGACAAACTGGAAGAAGAGCCCCATAGACTCGTGCAGATGGATTGACGAGGTAATGAGCAAGGAATTTCCCCTGGGCGTATTTAAGGATGACACGGTAAAGACGGACAAAAACGCGGAGGCTGTTTAATTTATGGCAACCAAAGCTATTTTCTCCGGATTCGGCGGACAGGGAGTTTTGATGATGGGTTACAGCCTCGCCCACAGCGCGATGAGTAAGGGCTACCATGTAACTTATCTGCCTTCGTATGGAGCTGAAGTAAGAGGTGGAACTGCTAATTGTACCGTAGCAATAGCTGAAGAGGAAATTGCTTCTCCTATTGCTTCTGAACCAGATTATCTGGTAGCAATGAACTCTCCTTCCCTGTTTACTTTCCAAAACAAGATAAGTTCAGGCGGAGTAATTTTTCTTAATTCTTCCATTGTCAAGGAGCTTCCCAACCGGTCGGATATTGATTTGTGCGCCGTACCCTGCGTTGATATGGCCCAGGATCTGGGCAATAGCCGAGTGGCCAATATAATAATGATGGGAGCGTTTATCAGAAAAACCGGGATCGTCACCTCCGAAATTTATCTGAAAAGCCTGGAAACAATTTTCGGCAGGAGAAAAAAAGCTGCGACGGAAATAAACCACCAGGCTTTTGCCGTTGGTTTCGATTACCTTAAGGACTGATAAGGATATAACCATGGCCGTAAAACAAATTTCGGTTCTGCTGGGCAACGTGCCCGGTTCTTTTGCCAGGCTTACTCATATTCTGGATTCCGAAGATATCAGTACCAAGGCTGTTTCCGCGGCAAGCACGGCCAAAGACAGCACGGTACGCCTGGTAGTCAACGACCCTGACCGCGCGGCTGCGGTTTTGAAAAGCTTTAATTTCAACTTTGAAGTTACACCGGTGCTGGCCGCCGAAGTTCCCCTGCACTCAGGCGGTATGAACGCCATACTCAAACCGCTGGCTAATGCAAATGTCAATATCCATTATCTTTACACAACCATCAATCGCATCGGAAAAGAGACGATCGTCATTCTCGGTGTGGATAAGCTTGACGATGCCCGGGAAATCCTGACTCAAAACTGGATTACTCTCATCGACGAAGAAATTTATTCAATTCCTTAAGCATTTTTTGCCAGATATGCCTGTATCCGCTGAAAAAGAAAAAGCCCTTGCTGAAAGAATGGCAAGCCTTGGCGTTTCGGAAAGCGATTTTGAGGAATCATTTATCCGTTCCTCCGGGCCGGGAGGGCAGAAAGTCAATAAAAGTTCAACGCAGGTTCATCTTGTTCATGTTCCCACAGGTCTTTCCGTGAAATGCCAGCGCGAACGCTCGCAGAGCCTTAATCGATTTTTGGCGCGACGTTTACTGCTCGATAAGATCGAAACACGGCAAAAAGGTTTTGTGGAAGAAAAAAAGAAAATCCGGGAAAAAATCCGCCGGCAAAAAAGAAAAAGAAGCAAAAAAGCGAAAGAAAAAATTCTTGCCGCTAAACACAAGAGAACAAAAACCAAGTCGCTGCGCGGCAAAGTCAACATGGATGAATAGAATTTTATTGTCCCCGCTTCACTCCGTTCGCCCGATTAATTCGACTTGCGAATTTCAATACGCTACGCTTTTGAAATTCGAGTTTCATTGCCACGGGCATCTTCTATGCCCTCCGCTTATGCGGGATCAATTCGACTTGCGAATTTCAATACGCTGCGCTTTTGAAATTCGAGTCTCATTGAAAAAAAAGGGAGTGAAAGTCGATGCACGCTTCCCCTCCCTGATTTATAATAGCAATAATCTTAGCCGATGTAACCCAGAAACGGATTGGCAAAAAGCACTATCAGCGCAATAACCAGCGCGTAAATGGCCAGCGATTCAATCATCGCCAGGCCGACCATCATGGTAAGAAGTATTTTCCCCTGTGCTTCAGGATTTCTTCCCACTGCGTTTGTCGCGCCGTTTAAACCATTGCCCATGCCCAATGCCGTACCAATCGAACCCAGCGCCACAGCCAATCCTGCCACCAGCAACGAACAGGCAATAATAATTGCTTTTGTGTAATCTACCGTTGCCGCTTCCGGAGCCGCGTGAGCAAACGGAGCACAAGCAATTATTACTAAAATTGTCATCAATGTGTAAAATAAACTTTTCTTCATTTTGCTTCTCCTTAAACTTAATTAAACTTTATATTTTTTTTGCTTTATACCTTTGTACCTTCCCTAACCTCCCTTCTCGATAAATTGCGAATCTTTGACTATCGGTCATGTCTTCTCTAATAACAGTTAATATAATTGTCAAGAATTATTTATGATGGCAACACATTGCTTGATTTTATTTTTCTGTCAATATAATACTTTAAATATGAATAAATCGGATAATATACAATTAAAAGCAGCCCGCCTGCTGCAGCACGATGTAGAAATAGTAAAAAATCCATTTCAGGAAATGGCGTTAAAGCTGGATATCGAAGAGGCGCAATTTCTTCGGATAATAAAAAAATTGAGATCCGACGGATTAATGCGGAAATTCGGAGCAATTCTGCGCCACAATAAAGTTGGCTATAAAAAAAACGCCCTCATTATCTGGTCTGTACCGCCGCAGCTGACGGAAAAAGCGGGCAACATATTTTCTGCTTTTTCCTTTGTCTCTCACTGCTACGAAAGAAAACCTGCTTTCAAAATTAAATATAATCTCTTTACAATGGTTCATTCTCAAAGTGAGAATATCGAAAATCTCATTTCTGCCATGTCAGAATCTTCCGGCATCAGTGATTTTATGGTTCTGGAAAGCCTGCAGGAATACAAAAAAACTTCTCCGGAGTATTTTTAATGAGCACTAAAAAAGATTTCGCTCTTGCCAACAAATTCATAGCCGGAGGCGTCAACAGCCCTGTGCGCGCCTGGCATGCGGTCGGCGGAAATCCTCTTTTTGTCCGCAGAGCCAAAGGCTCCAAAATATATGATACTTCCGGCAAAAAATATATCGACTATGTTTTATCCTGGGGGCCGATGATTTTAGGACACGCTCACCCGCAGGTTATTGACGCGGTCGTTAAAACCGCGCGGCACGGCACAAGTTTCGGCGCGCCTACCGAAGCTGAAACACAAATGGCACAGTTAATATGCGGGGCAATTCCTTCTATAGAACTCATACGCATGACAAACTCCGGAACGGAAGCGGCAATGACGGCTATCCGTCTGGCTCGCGGCTTTACCGGGAAAAAAATAGTGGTTAAATTCGACGGCTGTTATCACGGCCACGCCGATTCCTTGCTCGTCAAGGCCGGATCCGGTGTAACCACATTGGGCATACCCGGTTCGCCGGGAGTTCCCGAAGAAACAGCACATCTAACCTTAAGCCTGCCCTACAATGATCTTGCCTCGCTGCGGGATGCGATAACAAAATACGGCTCAGAAATTGCCGCCGTTATCGTGGAACCGGTCACCGGAAACATGGGAGTAGTTGCTCCCCGGGAAGGATTTTTAGAAACTCTTCGTCAACTTACAGCAAACGAAAATATACTTTTAATTTTTGACGAAGTCATTACCGGATTTCGCTTCCACTTCGGCGGTTACCAAAATCTTATCGATATTAAGCCTGATTTAACCTGCCTGGGAAAAATTATCGGCGGCGGACTGCCGGTCGGGGCGCTTGGGGGCAAAAAAGAAATAATGGAAAGATTTGCCCCAAAAGGTGACGTTTACCAGGCGGGAACCCTTTCCGGAAATCCGCTGGCCATAAGCGCGGGACTGGCCACGCTGCGACTGCTCAAAAAAAAGGCCGCCGATTATTCTGCTCTGGAAAGAAAAGCACAGAATCTATGCGCCGGACTGGAAAACCTGTTCAAAGAAAAAGGTGTTCGGGTCTGCATTAACCGTGTTCATTCTATGTTTACTGTTTTCTTTCAGGAGGGCCCTGTCGGTGACTTAGTCAGCGCGCAGAAATCCGATACACGTCTTTTTGCCCGTTTTTTTCACGGCATGTTAAAACAGGGCGTTTGGCTTGCGCCGTCACAATTTGAATCTTTGTTTTTTTCATTCGCCCATTCACAAACGGACATTTCCGCTACTCTGGATGCCTGTAAAAAAACATTAAAAAAGCTCTAACCTGCCATTTGACAATATCTGAGCGTTTGTGTAAGGTTGGCGCACATCGCGGTTATCATAACCTGCATCTGGGAGGTAAAATGAAAAAAGCTTTTCTCACCGGCATTACCGGACAGGACGGTTCTTACCTGACCGAGCTTCTTCTGGGCAAAGGGTATGAAGTGCACGGCCTGATACGGCGCTCCAGCACTTTCAATACCGATCGTATCGACCACCTTTACCGTGATTTACACGACCCCAAGGCCAGATTATTTCTTCATTATGGCGACTTGAGCGTTTCCGGCCAGCTTATGGATTTACTTCATTCCATTTCTCCCGACGAAATTTACCATCTGGGCGCGCAAAGCCATGTCCGCGTCAGCTTTGATATGCCCGAATACACAGGCGATATTACCGGCTTGGGTACTCTGAGAATTCTCGAAGCCATTCGTAAAACAGGGATAAAAACTAAATTTTATCAGGCCTCGTCCAGCGAAATGTTCGGCGCCGCGCCTCCCCCGCAGAGCGAAAAAACAATTTTTCAGCCTCGCAGTCCCTATGCAGCAGCAAAAGTTTACGCCTATCATTTGGCTCAAAATTACCGTGACGCCTACGGCATATTTGCCGTTAATGGAATTTTGTTTAATCATGAGTCCCCGCGCCGCGGTGAAACATTTGTCACCAGAAAGATAACCCGCGCGGCCACGCAAATTAAAATGGGGCTGAAAGAAAAATTGTATCTTGGCAACCTTGATGCCAAACGCGACTGGGGATACGCGGGCGATTTTGTCGAAGCGATGTGGCTGATGCTCCAGCAGGAAAAGCCCGATGATTTTGTTATCGCTACCGGCGAAACACACTCCGTGCGCGATTTTGCAGAAAAAGTTTTTTCCAGGCTTGATTTGGATTATCAAAAACATGTCGCAGTCGACCCACGCTATTTCCGCCCCACGGAAGTCGATGTTCTTCTCGGAGATCCTTCCAAAGCAAAAAAAATTCTTCAATGGCAGCCTAAAGTTAATTTTGATCAGCTTATTGATATGATGCTTGCCGCCGATTTGGAAATAGCCAGAAAAGAAAAAACTCTTTTTGATGCCGGCTTTGCCCGCACCAACAGCGAACGTTTTTCTTAAATAAGGAGTTCTTTAATTTGCTACAAAACAAACGTATAACCGTAACCGGAGGAAAAGGTTTTTTAGGACAACATCTTGTCAAAAAGCTCTCTGATTCCGGCTGCCGAAGCGTCGAAGTGGCGGATCTTCCCGAATACAACCTGACCGACATCACCGATATCAGGCTTATGTATGATAATCAAAAACCGGATATTGTTATCCATTTGGCCGCCAAAGTCGGCGGCATCGGATTCAACCAGGAAAAACCGGCTGATCTTTTTTATGATAATCTCATAATGGGCGCGCAATTAATGCATGAGGCTTATCTGCACAAAATTGATAAATTTGTCGCCCTGGGTACAATTTGCGCCTATCCGAAATTCACCCCTGTGCCGTTCAAAGAAGAAGATATTTGGTCTGGGTATCCGGAAGAAACAAACGCTCCTTATGGACTAGCAAAAAAAATGATGCTTGTGCAGTCACAGTCCTATCGGCAGCAATATGGGTTCAATTCAATTTTTTTACTCCCGGTAAATTTATACGGACCAGGAGATAATTTTGATCCGCGCTCCTCACATGTCATTCCGGCGCTCATAAAAAAATGTTTCGACGCCATGGATAATAATGAAAATTTAATCGAAGTATGGGGAACCGGTACCGCCACACGGGAATTTTTTTACGTTGAAGACGCGGCAGAAGCCATTTATTTAGCCACGGAAAAATATAACAAAAGCGAGCCGGTCAACATCGGAGCGGGCTTTGAAATATCCATTAAGGAACTGGCGGAACTGATCGCCGGATTAAGCGGTTTTGAAGGCTCCATTTTATGGAATAAATCCAAACCGGACGGCCAACCCCGCCGCATGCTTGACACGACTAAATCATTGAAAGAATTCGGTTTTAAGGCAAATACCAAACTGACCGACGGACTGGCAAAAACAATTGACTGGTATAAGGCAAACCGCGCCGGGGCAAAATAACTGAACGCTGGTCATTTTATTATTGACTTCACCTTTTATTAGTGTTAAGGAACGCCAGTTTAAATGGATGAAGACCTCAAAAAAAGCGCCATGCAAATGGCTCTGGCCAGCAGCATCGGTCTGGCCATGGTTTTGGCAATTTTTGGATGTCTGCTGCTGGGGGTTTATTTAGACAGAAAGTTCGATTCCGGAAACGTTTTTACTTTCATTTTTTTGGTGATCGGTATCGCCGCCGGATTTCGCAACTTCTATGTTTTTATAAAAAAAAATTTTACCGATGATGAACCGGTAATAAAGAGCTTAAAAAGTGAATCTCATCGCCAAAGACCCGCTCCAAAGAAAAATTGAAATTTTCAATTGGGTAATTCTTGCCTTTGTTTTTATCCCTTCGTTAATTTTTGGCACTTATAAATTCGCTCTGGGCGTATTGCTGGGCGGTTTTATCAGTATTGCAAATTTTTTCTGGATGGGCCGCAGCCTGCAAAATGTCTTCCAGCAGGGCTCGAAAAACATAAAAGCATCGATTGTATTCAAGTATTTCATCAGGCTGGCGCTGAGCGCCGTTGTACTGTATTTTCTGATTTCCACGTCCACGGTAAATATCATTGGCCTGATAATCGGTCTTTCCGTTGTGGTCATCAACGTTCTGCTGACGACAATTATCACTCTTTCAAAAAAAACATAATTAAGGAGAATGTGTAAAGTATGCATCCGATTTATTTTTTGGAAAACCCTTATATTCCCGCGCATGTCGCCTACGCCTGGTTTCTTGTCGCGCTTCTTGCCTTGCTCGCGTTTCTTTCCACAAGGCGTCTGCAAACTGTTCCCGGCAGGCTCCAGAATGTTATGGAAGTCGTCATCGGCGGTTTTGATACTATGCTTAACGAAGTAATGGGAGAAAAAGGCCGTAAATACTTTCCGCTGATTGCGACACTGGGACTTTTCATTTTTCTTTCCAACCTCATGGGCGCGTTTCCCGGTTTCAAATCTCCTACTTCCGATATTAATACTACCGCCGCTCTGGCTATTGTCGTTTTCTTTTCCACGCATGTGATCGGCGTAAAAACTCACGGGATAAAGTATCTCAAACAATTTTTGGGTCCTGTCCTGTGGCTTGCGCCCCTGATGATTGTCATTGAATTAGTCAGCCATATCGCCCGTCCACTTTCTCTTACCCTTCGTCTTTTCGGCAACATAAAGGGAGGGGATCTCGTATTGCTGATATTGCTTATTCTTGTTCCTTTTCTTGTACCTCTGCCGATAATGGCACTTAAGTTGTTCGTATATTTCGTTCAGACTCTGGTGTTTGTGCTGTTGGCGATGATGTACATAGCAGGAGCTGAGGAAGAAGCTCATTAACGGCCAATAATCAAAAAGATAATAATAAAAAGCCGCCTCGTTCCGAGCACAACGGCTATACGTAAAGCTTCTTGGTCACAAAACAGCCGATATTAAGCACATTATCGGCTGTTTTTGTTTGGTTTTTAGTTTTCTTCGCGGGCGGACCTGCATAGTCTTTTTTCATTTTTTTCAAAAAAGCCAATCTGATGCTTGACGATATTGTTTAATCGTAATATTTACAGCATTATTTTTTGCAAACGGAGTCAACATGCACAGCTTAGGAATCAACATCGGTTCTTCCAACGTGAAAGTAACCATGCTCCAGGGGAATAACATCGCCTGGAGCGCGATTGAGCCTCATGAAGGTGATTTCCTTGTTACACTAAAGAATATTTTAAACTCACATCCCCTTCCCGTCGATATTAAATCCCTGGCCACCGGCACGGAAGGCAGACGCCTGCTGAACATCAACAACGCCATTGAACCCATCTGCATTGAAGAAGCCCTGCAGCGACTGCATTATGAGGCAGACGCACTTGTTTCTCTAGGAGGAGAAGACCTTGTTGTCTACACTCTCGATAAAAACAAAAAAATAATCACAAGTTTTTCCGGAAATAAATGCGCTTCCGGCACCGGTGAATTTTTCAAACAACAGCTCGCCCGCATGAACATGAAGCTTGACGATATAAATTCCATCGACAAGGATTGCTGCGTATTCAAGCTATCTTCTCGCTGTTCCGTTTTTATGAAAAGCGACTGTACGCATCGCCTCAACAAAGGCGAAGCAAATAAAGGCGATATCGTTTTGTCTCTGAGCGATGTCATGGCCATCAAAGTAATTGATTTTCTCAAAAGAGCCAAAATTGATAAAGGAAAAGTTTTGCTCGTCGGCGGCGTTACACAAAATCAGCATATTATCCGCTTTATCCGTCAGCGCCTGCCGGAAATTGAATTGATTATTCCCGAACAGGCCCCCTATTTTGAAGCGTACGGGGCTGCACTGCTGGCCAAAAAATCCGGCAGTATTTTGCCGCCGGTTGGTTCTCTTTTTAAAAAGAGCCGTATTCAATTCAAAAGTTTTAAAAAACTGCAAAGCGCCCAGGGACGAGTTACATACCTTCCCTCTCAAAAAGGTAAAGTTATCGCCGGGCGTGAATATATTCTGGGCGTGGATGGAGGCTCCACGACAACAAAAGCCTGCCTGATTGACATCCAAACAAATGAAGTGACCGCTTCATTTTATGGCCGCACTCACGGCGACCCGGTAGCCGCGCTCAAAATCTGCCTTCGGGAAATCAAAAACCAAGTTCAAAGTGACATCGGTGATGCAAGTATTAATATTACTCTTGCTTCCACTACCGGTTCTTCCCGTGAAATCCTCGGTGTATTCCTTGAAACACCGGCTGTTTACAATGAAATCATCGCCCACGCGGTCGGCACCACTTTTTACCGTGAAGAAATCGACACAATATTCGAAATCGGCGGACAGGACGCCAAATATGTTTTTTTGAAAAATAAGGTTCCTATTGATTACGCCATGAACGAGGCATGTTCCGCCGGCACCGGCTCTTTTCTGGAAGAATCGGCACAGGGTGATTTAAATATTGCCCGCGCGGAAGAAATAGGGGATATCGCCATTGCCGCACAAGCTCCTTTGAAATTCGGGGAACACTGCTCCGCCTTTATCAATTCGGATATCCGTAACGCCATCCAGCAGGGAGCTTCGCGCGAAGATATTACCGCCGGTATAGTAACATCTATTGTTTCCAACTATTTAAACAGAGTTGTCGGCAACCGAACTATCGGTAAAAATATCGTCCTGCAGGGAGGAGTTGCCAAAAATAAAGCCGTGCCTCTGGCTTTTGCCATGCTGCTGGATAAAGATATTCTTGTGCCTCCTGATCCGGAACTTATGGGTTGTTTCGGCGTGGGCATTTTGGCCATACAAAAATTTAATGAAGGTTTTCTCGAGAAAAGCTCTTATGATATTGATAAAATCCTGGCCACCGAGATTATTTATGAAAAGGAGTTTCAGTGCAAAGCCTGTGATAACTTCTGTCCGATAAAAATTCTCAACGTCAACAACAATAAATACATGTTCGGCGGCCGCTGCAACAAATACGCGAATATCAGAAAGAAAAAAAACATCAACGAAAATGACGTTTTTGATTATATCGAAAGGCGCAATGATATACTTTTCAGGCAATGCTCGCCTGATCCGGATAGTTTTGTCAGAAAAAAAGATTTTACCATCGGCATCCCCAGATGTTTTTCCATCTACACATTGTGGCCGCTCTACTCCTGGTTCTTTCATATCCTGGGCGTGGAGACATTTATATCAAAAAACATCTCTCCTGAAGGAACAGCACGCGTGGAAAGCAGTTACTGCTTCCCCGCGGAAATTGCACACGGCGCCGTGCAGGATATCTGGGACAGGAATCCGGACTATATTTTTCTGCCCCATTTCCGGGACATGGAAAGTTATGAAAAAGAAACTCCGGCCAACTTCTGTCCAATTACACAAGCCCTGCCCTACTATATTGAAAAAGCCTTCCCGGAAATTCCCGAAAACAGATATTTGGCGCCCATTGTGAGCTTCATGTACGGGGAGGAAAAAGCTGCCGAACCTTTCGTGAAAATAGCCAAAACGCTCGGATTCAGCGAAAGGGACGCGAAAAAAGCGTTCCACGAAGCTTATAAAAAGCAGAAGGAATGCTTTGAAAAGTTTACCCGGCTCGGCCAGAAAGCATTGTTGCAGGCGCGACTCGATAAGCGCCCCGTAATCGTTCTTCTGGGACGTCCTTATAACGCTTTTACCGCCGATGCCAATATGGGCATTCCGCGAAAATTTACGACTCGCGGTTATACCATCATCCCCTTTGATATCCTGCCTTTCATGGATGAAACAATTTATCCCAATATGTACTGGTATTACGGACAACAGGACATGAAAGCTGGTACTCTGTTAAAGAATGAAGACAATATTTTTGTCACTTACATTTCCAATTTCTCTTGCGCGCCCGATTCCTTCATGCTGCATTACCTTAAATGGATTATGGGCGCCAAACCTTTCTTGATTCTTGAGCTCGATTCGCACACCGCGGATGCAGGCGTGGACACACGTATCGAAGCTTTTCTCGACATCATTGAAGGCTACCGTTCTAAAATCACTGAAATCAGTGAGGAACGCTATGACAACGGTCTTCGTTTCATTAATAAACCGAATGAAGAAATTCACATTAAAAATGTTTTCACCGGAGAAATAATTCCGATTAAAAACAATCCACGGGTTAAACTCCTTTTGTCCAATATGGGACGACTATCGGCGGAATTAATCGCCGCAACGGTTCGCGGCCTGGGCATTAGCGCTGAAGCCATGCCGGTGCCGGATATCTACACATTACAACTTGCGCGCAACCACGCTTCGGGCAAGGAATGCCTGCCTTCGCATCTGGTTTTAGGCAGCGCGCTTAAATATCTCTACTCGGATAAATACCGCAAAGATGAAATATACATCCTGTTTGTCCCCACCACTACCGGGCCTTGCCGTACCGGCCAATATTTTGTTTTCTACGAAAATTTATTCCGGGATTTACGCATGGAAAACGTGCTGGTCTTCACTATGGATTCGGATAATTCCTACACGGAACTCGGGCCCGAATTCACCAAGCACGCGTGGTGGGCGGCGGTGATTGCCGACTATATGAAAGACGTGGAGACATCACTGCGCACTTGCGCCGCTGATCCCGCCGAGGCCATGAAAGTTTATGACCGGATATGGCAAAAAATGATCAGCGTAGCCCAACAAGATATCACGAAGGTTCTTCCCGTCCTCAAGGAAATAGCCTCTGAAATTTCACAAATACCTCTGACCAGAAAAATGGAAGAATGTCCCAAGGTGCTTATTGTTGGGGAAATTTACGTACGCCGCGACGACTTCGCCGTAGATGAACTCATCGGCCAATTCAGCCGCCGTGGAATCATCGGCAAAGTTTCCAACGTTGCTGAATGGTTTTATTATTGTGATTTTGTCCGTCACTACGAACTTAAAAAGAAATTAAGCCTCTTACCATGGTATCAAAGGGTTTTTTCCAGAGAATTTAAAGACATCATCAACTGGAGAATCGAACATATTTACAAAAAAAACGTGGAGAGAAATATACGCAACACTCTTAGTACGACTTCTCTCGTGCCGCATACGCCGCATGACATGGCTAAAATAATGGAAAATACCGAAAAATATTTTGTCAGCCCTGAGCTGCATTCGGAAATCAGCATCTCCAGCGGCGTTGCCGCAACGGCTATGATGGACGGATATTCGGGCATCGTTAATATTTCACCTTTTGCCTGCCTCATCGGCCGTGTTATCGAGGGACTTTTCACCCCATGGGCCAGAGAAAAAAGATATCCCGCCATATCAATTGAAATAGACGGCAATCTGCTTCCGCCTAATGTTCTTAGCAAATTGGAAATTTTTATGCTTAATGTGCTTAGATTCCGCAACCAGACCGACACTCATAAAATGGTGGAGCAACAAGGCGTCGAATCACTGCCTATAGACAGAATAATAATCAGGTAAATTTCGGCGCGTTTTAAAACTCTTTATTATGACACGCGTTTAAAATGATTCTCCCATGCCGAAAAAGAACATCACAGGAATTATTTTAGCGGGCGGAAAAAATTCCCGCATGGGCCAAAATAAAGCCTTTTTAAAATTAGACGGCCAGCGTCTAGTGGATAAAGTTCTCGGAGTTTTTCAGGAATTGTTTCCGGAAATTATTATTGTTACCAATGAACCTTTGTCCTATACGGAATTTTCTGAAGCAATAATCGTGACGGATATTTATAAAAAAAAAGGCGCATTGGGCGGCATACATGCGGGGCTTTTTTACGCCTCTAATAAACATGCGTTTGTTACTGCCTGTGATATGCCTTTTTTAAATAAAGACTTCATCCTTTATCTTAGCCAGCTGAAAGACAAACATGATATTGTCGTGCCTGTGGCATCCGACGGTTACCAGCCTCTTCACGCTTTGTATTCGAAAAATTGTCTTTCCCAAATTAAAAACAATCTTGCCGCCGACAAGTTAAAAATAACAGGTTTTTACAAAGGACTGCGTGTTTTGACCGTGACGGAAGAAGAAATTAAACCATTCAACAGGGATGGTCGGCTTTTTCTCAATATCAACACGCCTAAGGAAATGGAACTAATTAAAAAAATGCAAGATATTTAATGAGGCAAAATACCTGCCTCAGCGAAGGATTGCCCTGCATGAAATTAAAATATTTCTTTGTCTTGTTTGCGATTGCCTTTTTGACGCCTGGCCAATACGCTGCAGCTTCCGAGGACAGAGCAAGAAGCTCCGACACTCTGACCATATATCTGGAGAATGACCTTTTCGGGTTGGAAAACAGAGATCGTTATTACACCCACGGCACAAAGCTATCTTGGATTTCCCGGGATCTTACGCGATACCGGGATATTATATACAAACCTCAATGGGCTCAGCGAATTATCGAGAGCCTGCCTTACCTTAACGACCCACAACGCCTGCGTACGGTATCCGTTTCTCTTGGCCAGAGCATATACACGCCGGAAGATAAAGAAACTGAAAAGCTTATCTCCGATGACCGCCCTTATGCCGGAATCACTTACCTGGGCCTCGGACTGCACAGCAGAAATCACCGATTTATGGATACGCTGGAATTGAACATAGGAATCCTCGGGCCACATTCCTATGCGGAAAATTGTCAAAGGATTATCCATGAATGGGCAGGCTCTGTCGACCCCAGGGGATGGGACAACCAACTTCACGATGAGCTTATTGTGAATTTATATGTTGAGCGCAAGTGGAAAGCACGTCAACTCAGAAATACTGAGGGTTTTGGATTTGATTTTATTCCGCACGTGGGTATGGCTGTGGGCAATGCTTATACGGGCGCCAATCTTGGCGGACAGGTTCGTTTCGGCTGGAACATTCCCAACGATTTCGGCACTTATCTTATCCGTGCCGGCTCGGACAGCAGCGCTCCCCTTGACGACACGGATCCTCGTTTTTTCCCAGTGCTTCATCGTTTCGGCATTCATTTTTTCTTCGGCGTTGACGGAAAAGCCATCGCGCGTAATATTCTGCTTGACGGAAATACTTTCCGCAGCTCTCACAGTGTCGATAAGAATTATTTCGTTGCCGACTTCATCGGGGGCATGGGAATAATTATTCACCGCTTCAAATTCACCTATTCCTACGTTTACCGGACAAAAGAATTTAAAAAACAGAAAGATGAGCACAAATACGGGGCAATATCCTTATCATATACATTTTAACCTGAAAACCTTAAGCAATAACAAACAGAGGATCTTTCTTATTTTTTGAGACTGTAAAA
>DSAV01000077.1 GCA_011046295.1 Deltaproteobacteria bacterium
AATCGAATCCGCCTATCTTTCTCTCAATGAATCGTCGGAAAGAATCGGTGCGGCAGAAATTATCGTCCGGCAGGCAATGGAGAACGTGGAACTCGCGGAAGGAAGATATGAAGCCGGTGTCGGAAGTTCCATTGAAATCACCGACGCGATGATTACCTTGAACAACGCGAAAATGACCTATATAACCGCTTTGGCTGATTATCATGTGGCTTGGGCTAATCTGGAAAAAGCAATGGGAGAAAATAAATGAAAAAAATAATTATTGCCGCAGCCGTTCTTATCATTCTTCTTGTCGGATTTTGTTCTCTTGTGAAAAACCGGCAGGGCGCCGTCCATTACACAACTGAAACAGTCGGCCGCGGCAATGTTAAGGAAATTGTTTCCGCTACGGGAACGGTTAACGCGGTAACCACCGTTCTGGTCGGCACGCAGGTTTCCGGAACAATCAAAGAGTTGTTTGTTGACTATAATTCTACCGTGGAAAAAGGACAACTGCTGGCAACTATCGACCCCGCTACTTTTCAAGCGCAAGTGCAGCAGGCTAGGGCTAACCTTCTTTTGGCTCAGGCCAATCTCGAAAAGGCGCGCGTTGCTGTTTATGACGCGGAAACAAACCTCGAAAGAAACAAAACATTGTTCGCCAGAAATTTTATTTCCAAAAGCGAACTTGATAATTCACAAACTGCGTATCTTTCTGCATTGGCGCAGGTAAAAGCCTCTGAGGCCCAGGTGGCGCACTCCCGGGCCGCGCTGAATTACGCTCAAACCAATCTTAAATATACAAGAATCGTTTCCCCGGTAAATGGAACAGTAATATCAAGAAATGTTGACATGGGCCAGACCGTGGCGGCGAGTTTTCAAACACCGACGCTTTTCACCATCGCTCAGGATTTGACCAAAATGCAGGTCAATACCAGCATTGATGAAGCGGATATCGGCAGAATAAAAAATGACCAGCCGGTGGAATTTTCTGTCGATGCCTATCCCGACATAACTTTCAGTGGAGAGGTTGCCGAAGTACGCAGCGCGCCCATTATCGTGCAGAATGTCGTCACGTATGATGTAGTGGTAAAAGTGGAAAATCCGGATTTAAAGCTCAAACCGGGGATGACCGCCAACGTCTCTATAGAGACAGCTCATAAAAATGATGCCTTGCTCATACCTGACGCCGCGCTGCGCGTGAGAATGCCCGATCAGGATTTTACGGCTTTCCGGGAAAAGGGTTTCAGCGTCTGGATTCTAGCGGGTAACAAGCCCAGACAAATAATTATAAAAACCGGAATCAGCGACGGCAGGTTCACAGAGGTAATTTCCGGTGATATTGCCGTGGGAGATAAAATAATCGTGGAAGTAAATGACTCTGCGAGTAGAAGCAGGCAGCGGACACCTTCAGCAAGGCCTCCGGGTTTTCTGAGATAAAATGAAACTTATTGAAACTAATAAATTGCAAAAAATATACCTGTTGGGCGAAAATGAAGTCCGCGCTCTGGATGACGTTTCTGTCAATATTTCACCGGGGGAATTTGTCGCGATAATGGGACCGTCCGGTTCCGGCAAATCAACTTTTATGAATGTGGTCGGCTGTCTGGACGAGCCGACCAGCGGACATTATCTTCTCGACGGCATTGATGTAAGCAAAATGGAGCGCGATGAGCTGGCGCAAATCCGTAATAAAAAAATCGGATTCGTCTTTCAGGGATTCAACCTTCTTTCACGCACCTCGGCGCTGGAAAACGTGGAAGTGCCCTTGCTTTATAATAATACACCCCCCAAAGAAAGAAGAGAAAAAGCGAGACTGGCGCTCAAGGCGCTGGGCATGGAAGACAGGGAGGACCATCAGCCCAATCAACTCTCCGGCGGGCAGCAGCAGCGCGTGGCTATCGCACGGGCTCTGGTCAATGACGCTCCCCTTCTTCTGGCCGATGAACCGACGGGAAATCTGGACACGAAAACAGGCGTCGAAATAATGGAGTTGTTTGTCCGGCTCAATGAAGAAAACAAAATAACCATTGTTCTGGTGACTCATGACAGGGACATTGCCAAATTCAGCAAAAGAACGATAAGTTTTCTGGACGGCCAGGTTATCAGCGATGAGGCCACTGCCCGATGATCAGCATACCTTCGACAATAAAAATATCACTGCGCGCCCTGCGCGTGAACAAAATGCGCTCGGCGCTGACGATGCTGGGAATTATTATCGGCGTCGCCGCTGTCATTGCCATGATTGCCGTGGGAAAAGGAACCAGCGAGCAGTTATCAAGGCAAATTTCCACCGTGGGCAGCAATATGCTTATTGTTGTGCCCGGCAGCACAACCGCAGGTGGAGTGCGCTGGGGAATGGGCACGCAAATGACGTTGACCCGCAATGATGCGGAAGCGATTGAAAGAGAATGCTCCGCTGTTTTACTTGCGGCTCCCATAATAAGAGGAACGGCGCAAATCATTTACGGAAATCAGAACTGGTCTACTGGTGTTCAAGGCACAAATCCCGCCATGCTGGACGTGAGAGACGCCGCGCTGGTCTTTGGCAGAAACTTTACCGCGCAGGATATACGCAACGCAACCAAAGTGAGCATTTTAGGCCAGACTGTCGTTGATAATCTTTTCGGCGGCATAAATCCTATAGACCAGACAATCAGAATAAACAAAGTACCCTTCACGGTTATCGGCATTCTGGAAAGGAAGGGACAATCGGTAATAGGTCATGATCAGGACGACATCATTTATATCCCCGTAACAACCGCGCAAAAAAGAATATTCGGCACAACCTTCCCGGGCATGGTGCACACGATTGCCGTAAAGGCAAGGAGCTCCGAAGATTTAAAAAGGGCGGAAGAACAGATCACGCAGCTTTTAAGACAAAGACACCGCATAGGCCCGAGGCAGGAAGATGATTTTTCCGTGCGCAACCTCACACAGATGCTGGAGCTTGCCCAACAGGCTTCAAAAGCCATGGCGCTGCTTTTGGCGGCAATAGCCAGTATTTCCCTGCTCGTGGGTGGAATCGGCATCATGAATATCATGCTTGTTTCCGTGACGGAACGCACCAGAGAAATCGGCATCCGCATGGCGGTGGGCGCGAAAACATGGGATATCCGCCTGCAGTTCATTATTGAGGCGATAATTCTTTCCGTAATCGGCGGTGTTATAGGAATAGTTCTGGGTATCGTTGCTTCCAAATTTTTATCTTATTTTCTGGGGTGGACAACTATCATTTCGCCTTTTGCCGTGATTATTGCCGTGGGATTTTCCGGACTGGTCGGCATTTTTTTCGGTTTTTATCCCGCTTACAAAGCTTCCTTACTCAACCCCATTGACGCATTGAGATACGAATAATACAAAACATGTTGACCTCTGGCGTGATTTTAGGTATTAAACAGCACCGTCAAATTTTCTTTTTGATTTATTTTAATTATAAAAAACTTCTAATGTTTCAGGAGGGGGGAATAAATGAGCACGGAAATAAAAGCACCAATGACCGGCAAGATTGCGAGTATTGTCGTAAATGTCGGTGACGAAGT
This sequence comes from Deltaproteobacteria bacterium, assembly GCA_011046295.1. Lineage (GTDB taxonomy): Bacteria > Desulfobacterota > Syntrophia > Syntrophales > Smithellaceae > UBA4810. The sequence goes on from DSAV01000077.1 coordinate 3,522, forward strand.
GAACGTGGACGACGAAGTAATCATCATGGACGCGATGAAAATGGAAATTCCCGTTTATTCACCGGTAAAAGGCGCGGTTAAAGAAATTAATGTCAAAGAAGGCGATTCCGTCAAAACCGAACAGGTTTTAATGGTTATCGGTTAAGGCGTTTTGTTCCTTCTACGGATTTTTTACGTCCAGCATTTAAAATATTTAGGCATGAGCATTGAAACAAAAAGGCATTGCGAATATTCGCAATGCCTTTTATTTTTGGTGAGCCCTGTCGGGATCGAACCGACAACCTACTGATTAAGAGTCAGTTGCTCTACCAGCTGAGCTAAGGGCCCGCTTATAAATTCTTCCGTACTACCTTGCCAGCCCTATGGCAAGCACTTTCACTTTCTGGCACGCCCGGTAGGATTCGAACCTACGACCAACAGATTCGAAGTCTGCGACTCTATCCAGCTGAGCTACGGGCGCATTCAATTATCACCTGAAAAATATGGGGTGAGTGAAGGGATTTGAACCCTCGACCTCCGGGGCCACAACCCGGCACTCTAACCAGCTGAGCTACACCCACCATTTTATCCTGGCGCGCCTGGAGGGATTCGAACTCTCGACCCACGGATTAGAAGTCCGTTGCTCTATCCGGCTGAGCTACAGGCGCAATTATTTCATCTTTAAAAAAGACTTAGCCTCTTATCTTCTCTTGAATTATTTGTCAAGACCAAATCCCGTGGAAATCATTTGTTATTTAACGTAGCCGGCAATACCGTCAAAACTGTACCCTTTTTTTCTGATATTTGCCGCGCGGGAATCAGTTGTATAAAAATAACGGTCCGTTGAAGGATTATACCAGCGGTAAAGTTCCCTGGTGTTGGTCAGTTTTGATGTAGCGATATTGCCGATAGATCCTTCAAATTCATATCCCTGTAAATTTTTCCCGCCCCCACTCCGTTCGTGATGGTAAAAGTGATCACGCTTCCGGTCATGATACCATCTGTAAAAGGGCGTTGTTCCGGGAGCGCCGGGCGCAAAGAGCCGGAAAGCAATACCATCTTTTGTATAATTATTTCTGCTGAATTTGAGCGTATCTTTCTGCGTTTGCGACGTATAAAGGTAATCATCACCCCTGGAATAACGGAAAACATCAATCTCTTTGGCCGCGCTCTCCGGCATAACCTCCACAAATACTTCCACTGTTGCTTCAGTGTCGTTCGCCGTAAAGATAATGTTATCGCCATATAATCCCGGGGCCAGCCCTCTGGAATTGAAAGTGACTCTCAGATAATTGGTTTGAGTCAGTGTCGCTCCCGATGTAGGAACGATAATCGTTCTGCCCGCGGGCGCGCGTGTGACGCTGTTACCCAAAATCTTAACTCCTTCAAACACAAGACGGCTGTCTTTTGTCGTTATCGTAAGAACATGGGAACCATCGTCAAGCCCTTCGGCAATGGGCAATTCGCCTTTCTTTTCTTTCAGCGCGCTGTTCCAGTTACGCTTGCTGACCAAACGCCCATTCAGAAAAACATTGAGGTTGCGGATGTCCGGATAAGTTGCCAGGCAGAGAATTATTCCCGTTCCGCTGAAACGCAGCCTGATAGTATTTTCACCGTCTTCTCCTGATGGATAACCTTCGTTTTCGGTCCACTTACCGGTTATTTCCATCATTTCCCCTAAATGAGAAGGAACTAAATAATTCCCCCCGCCCGCCACGTCTTCATTATGAAACGAGAGATATCTTTCATTTTTGAAATCAGCTGGAATTTCACCGCGAGTGGGTTTCTGCACGGCTACCGACCAATTCAGCATTTTCCTGCCTTTGTTGGTAAGCATTATTCTTTTGGAAACGGATTCACCCGGCAAGATGCTTCCCATATCCAACCTTACCGGATTCAAATCAATCAACGCCGTTTCCGCTGCGGAAGATAATGTAAATGAAACAAAAATCGTTCTGAATCCACCTGTGGAAGAAATCCTTATTGCTTCCTTGTGCTTTCCTTCGGATAACCTCTGGCGGCAGACAAGCCTGCCGGTTTCGCTTTCCAAGTTCATTTCCACGAAATGAAGCGCTCCCGCTTCACCGTATTTTCCCGCTTCTTCAGTCGCCAGCAGGCGAACTTCTACCCTGAGATAATCAACTTTTTTCTCCGTCACGTTGGATATTCCGGCCTTTTGCGCAGACAGCCAGCCATCGGACCCGCTGGTCGACCATTCCAGCACGCCCGAACCCATATTCCTTAACGTAAATAATCCCGAAGAGGCTTCACCGCTGGCAATAGTCCCCAAATTAATCTCCCGTGGCGATATTGACAATACCGGCTGCAATAATTCTGACGTGTTGCCAAGCGTCGGCAACTGAATAAAAACAGCCAGAATAACCACGGCAAAAATTATTTTCTTTTTTGTCCTCGACATAGCTACTCCTTTTATAATTGACATTTAAGTTTGTAGCCCAAAGCCCGAATTTTATCAACCGATTTTGGAAAAACAGCCGCCGGCTGCCTGAATAAACGATGAATTAAAAAAATCATTGCGCTTTTATTTGTTATCCTTCCGTTATCATTGCGATATAATTAACGTCCATTTTAAAATGCTTGACATGTCCCCAGCACAAGATGTACCTTGCGTTCGTTTTTCCTTAAATTACAATTCGCAGGAGCAAAGCCCGCACCCCGTTAGACGCTTATGAAAAACGGCCACGTGAAATACTGGATGGCATTGAAATCCATCCCCGGAATCGGAAATGCCGCGTCTTTAGCTCTTTTCGACAAGTTCGGCTCGCTTGAATCCGTGTTTTCGGCTTCAGCAACCGATCTAGCTGCGACCCCCGGCATCAGTAAAAAAACCGCCGGGGCTATCGCCGGTTACAAAGGATGGGAAACAATAAAGCGCTCTTTGGAAGCTATCGATAAAGCAAACATCAGCGTCGTTACCGTTGAGGACAAATTGTACCCGGAAAACCTGATCAATGTTTATGACCGTCCTGCTGTTTTATACGTACGGGGAAAACTGCAAAAAGGCGATATCACTGTAGCCATTGTCGGCTCCAGAATAGCCACCACGCATGGAAAATACACAACGGAAAGAATCAGCCGCGAACTGACGCAAAGGGGTATAACAATTGTCAGCGGCATGGCGCGCGGCATTGATTCCGCGGCGCACCGTGGCGCTCTTGCCGCGCGCGGTCGCACTGTTGCCGTTTTGGGATGCGGTCTGGATGTTATCTATCCGCCGGAAAACGAAAAATTATTCTCCAACATTATCGAAAACGGCGCTGTTATCTCCGAATTTCCTCCCGGCACACCCCCTCTTGCGTCCAATTTCCCATCGCGCAACCGCATCATCAGCGGAATGTCCTACGGCGTTGTGGTTGTGGAAGCAAGCGAAAAGAGCGGCTCTCTCATTACCGCCCGGCTCGCACTGGAACAAGGAAGGGAAGTTTTCGCCGTACCGGGCAGCGTGGAAGCGGCCACTTCGCGCGGGACAAACAAACTAATCAAACAGGGGGCAAAACTAATTGAAAACGCCGATGATGTCCTGGAAGAAATTTTACCCCAGCTTGAAAAAACAACATTGCTCAAAAATTTTCAGGCAGATGACGAACAAAAACCTCATGCCGATATAAAGGAAAACCTGAATGACGCAGAAGCGCAGCTTTTTAGCTTAATAACGGATAATCAAATACATGTTGATGATCTTATTCTGGCTGCGGGATTATCACCCGCCGAAACACTGGGAAGCCTGATGTCACTGGAACTCAAAGGTCTGATAACGCAACATCCGGGAAAATTGTTTTCGCAAAAGCAGGCAGGAAAATAAAGAAGAAATTCTCTTTACCCATTTTTGCCGCAGGATCAATGGGAAAATTCAACTTGTTTATTTACCTGCGCTTCGGCAGAAAGAATGAAGCTTTGCAAATAATTTATCTTTACAAATTAAAAACTGTCATTTATAGGGTGCGGCAATATACAAAGGAGCGGGTATGGCAACTTCATTAATTGTTGTGGAATCTCCCACGAAAGTCAGAACAATAAAAAAATTTCTTGGCTCCGGCTTCGATGTTGTTGCTTCCATGGGACACATCAAGGATTTGCCTAAAAGCAAGCTGGGAATTGACCTTGAAAAGGATTTTGAGCCCACATATAAAACAATTGAAGCAAAGAAAAAAACCATCGATGAGTTGAAAAAGGCGGCCAAAAAAGCTGAAAATATTTACCTGGCCTGCGACCCTGACCGTGAAGGTGAAGCAATCGCCTGGCATATTTCGGAAGTGGTCGACACGAAAAATAAAAATATCTACCGCGTTTTATTCAACGATCTCACTAAAAAAACCGTCCTGGAAGCGATGGAAAAACCGCTGGAACTGGATTTCAACAAATACGAAGCGCAGCAAACCCGCCGTATTCTGGATCGGCTGGTCGGCTATCAGATAAGCCCCATTTTATGGGACAAAGTAAAAAGAGGCTTAAGCGCGGGACGCGTGCAATCCGTTGCGGTACGTCTGATCTGCGAAAGAGAAGAGGAAATAGGCAAATTTGTCCCTGAAGAATATTGGAATTTAGTTGCGCAATTTGAAGGCAACAATCCCCCGCCTTTTGAAGCAAAACTAATTAAAATAGACGGGAAAAAAGCCAAAGTTTCCACAGGCGACCAGGCAAATGAGCTTGCCGATACGCTGAAAAAATCTTCTTTTGTTGTGGAGAGCCTGGAAAAAAAGGAACTTAAACGCTCGGCGCCTCCCCCCTTTACTACGAGCAAGTTGCAGCAGGAAGCTTCACGCTGGCTTCGGTATTCCGCAAAAAAAACCATGATGGTCGCCCAGAAATTGTATGAAGGAATTGAGCTTGGAGATGAAGGCCCCGTGGGCCTGATTACTTACATGAGAACGGACTCATTCCGCGTTGCCAACGAAGCATTGAAAGAGCTGCGCGGTTACATCAGCGATAGTTATTCTTCAGATTACCTGCCGCCTCAACCTCTTGTTTATAAAAATTCACAAAAAGCTCAGGACGCGCACGAAGCAATCAGACCTTCAAGTATGTCGTACAAACCGCAGGATATTAAAGAATACTTATCCAATGACGAATTCAAACTTTACCAATTAATCTGGAACAGGTTTGTGGCCAGCCAGATGAACCCAGCCGTCTTTGATCAGACCACAATCGACGTTGGCGGGGCCAATTGCATCTTCCGCGCGCAGGGACAGATACTTAAATTTCCCGGCTTCACTATTGTTTACACGGAAGGCAAAGACGAAAAAGATGAAAACGGCGAAAATAATGATTTGGGCAAACTCTTGCCGGATATAAAACAATCCGAACCGCTTAAACTGGTGGATTTAAAAACACAGCAGAAATTCACTCAGCCGCCGCCGCGCTTTTCGGAAGCTTCTCTGGTACGGGAGCTGGAAGAAAAAGGAATAGGCCGCCCCAGTACATACGCCGCCATTCTTTCGACCATACAGGACAGGGAATACGTGCGACTTGAGCAAAGAAAATTCTTTCCCACCGAACTGGGAATAATAGTAACTGAACTACTGGTAAAAAGTTTCCCCTCCGTTCTGGATGTGGCGTTTACCGCGGGCATGGAAAATAAACTGGACATGATTGAGGAAGGCAACAGTAAGCGGGTGGAAACCCTCAGCAATTTCTATGATCCCTTTTCTAATGAGTTGGAAAAAGCAAAAAGCGAAATGAGAAATATCAAGCGCGAGGAAACTCCGACCGACCTGGTTTGCGAAAAATGCGGTTCTCCCATGATAATCAAGTGGGGACGCAATGGCAAGTTTGTCGCCTGTTCCAATTATCCCGAATGCAAAAACACCATGAATATCAAACGCGACAAAAACGGCGATTTGGCCAGGGAGGAAGCCGAATATTCAGAGCAAATTTGCGATAAGTGCGGCAAGAGGATGGTTTACAAATACGGCCGCTTCGGTAAATTTTTGGGTTGCGAAGCATACCCGGAATGTAAAAATACAATGGCCATTTCTCTGGGAATCAAATGCCCTCAAAAGGACTGTCCCGGTTCATTAACCGAGAAAAAAACAAAGAGGGGCAGAACATTTTACGGCTGCTCAAATTATCCCAACTGCACCTTTGCCAGTTGGGACAAACCTCTACCGGAGGCGTGTCCGAATTGCGGCTCTCCCTACCTCGTGGAGAAGTACTCCAAAAGCAAGGGCGCATACAAAGCCTGCCCCAATAAGGAATGCGGCTACAAAAGCGCTATTGAAAATCAATAACGGCATATAATGTCACTGGAAATAACAAAAAATGAACCGGTCACGATAGTTGGCGGTGGCCTTGCCGGTTGTGAGGCCGCATGGCAGTTATTGCGGCGAGGCCACCGTGTGCGCATGTATGAAATGAAGCCACAAAAATATTCTCCTGCTCATAACAACGAACACCTGGCGGAATTGGTCTGCAGCAATTCTCTCAAATCCAACAGCATTGATAACGCCTCCGGTCTTCTCAAAGAAGAAATGCGCCGTCTCGGGTCATTAATCATATCTACCGCCGATGAAACTTCAATCCCGGCGGGAGCCGCCCTTGCCGTTGACCGCGGCCGATTCGCCGCCCACGTCGAGGCCCGGCTCAAAAAGCAAATCAATTTCTCCCTGACCAGGCTTGAAATAAGCAATATTCCCGACGATACCCTGACCATCATCGCTACCGGTCCGCTTACGTCTGATTCTCTCGCGCAAAACATTGCCCGTCTGCTGGGTGCCCAATATTTATTTTTTTATGATGCCATAGCGCCAATTGTGGAAGCCCATTCGATTGACATGGATAAAGTTTTCCGGGCATCGCGTTACGACAAGGGAACGCCTGATTATCTGAACTGCCCGTTGGAAAAAAATCAGTATGACGCTATCCGCCACGAATTACTGGCCGCGCAAAAAATCTCCCTGAAATCTTTCGAAGAGGAACGCTACTTTGAAGCTTGCCTGCCCATAGAGGTACTTGCCTCCCGCGGGGAAAAGACACTGGCCTTCGGCCCCATGAAACCCGTAGGTTTGATTGACCCGAAAAAAGGCAAAAAACCCTACGCGGTGGTCCAGCTGCGACCGGAAAATTCCGCCGGCACTCTTTTTAATATGGTTGGTTTTCAGACAAAGCTTAAATGGTCGGAACAAAAGCGTGTTTTTCGCCTGATTCCCGGATTGGAAAAAGCGGAATTTTCCCGCATGGGAAGTATCCACCGCAACACTTATATACACGCCCCCTTACTGCTGCTACCTACATTGCAATTAAAAACAAACAGAAACATTTTTTTTGCCGGACAAATAACCGGCGTGGAAGGTTATGCGGAATCGGCGGCCATGGGACTTTGGGCTGGCCTGAATGCCGCCTTAGCCCTGGAGGGAAAAGAGATTGCGCCTCCACCTGCTTGCACAGCCGTCGGGGCGCTGCTTAATTATCTCACCACTCCCGTAACCGCGGATAGCTTTCAGCCCATGAATATCAGTTTCGGATTGCTGAATAATCTGCCGCATAAAAAAACGGGTAAAAAAGAAAGAAAAGTCATTTATGCCCAAAGAGCGCTGCAGGCGCTTGATGAATGGATAAGAAGCTGTAATTTGTGTTGATTGCTTGCCGCGGGCAACTGTATCTTCACACGGATAATTATTATTGCCGGTTGTGTTTATCTCCAGACAGGGGAAAGCCTATGGATATTGTGTTGAAACTTCCCTCTCCGGATATGATAATTTTTGCCTGATAATTCTTCATTATCAGCAGCGGCAGTAATATTTCTTTATCCAACGTCGAGCCAGTTGTATCGATCACGCCGCTGTCAACTTTGCCCATAAGAACTTCAACCTCATCAGAGGGCAAGGCTCCCCCCGAATCCCGGATAGAAGCGCGGACATATTTATCATCATATTCAGTCTTGATATGAAATTCCTGCAGGGAGCTTTTCTTCGCGCGCCCAACCGCGAAGCGAATCAATCTCCAGAAAGCGACGGACAATTCGGCAGTGTTCCCCCGGAAGCCGGGAATATCAATGCTTAGCTGCATGGTCTTTTTTATTTCATGTTTAAAGTCCATGTAAAAATTAAAAAAGCGCATTTCATCGGTCAGCAACTGGGAAAGATTTATCCTGCTTTCCCCTTTCTTTTCCAATGAATAGAATTTATTCATTAAAGATCTGAAAGAATCATAAAATATATCTGACTCATTATTAATGGCCTTGATTTCGGCACTCATCTTTTCCAGGTCAGCGTTCATTGCCGCTGCGGCTTGCGGGTAATTTTCCGCAAGTTTTCTGAAAATGTCATCACTGCGGCGCTGAAGCAACTTGGAGCGTCCCATAATACTGTTGAGGGGATTGGCAAAATTGTGCAGTATGCCGGGAATGAGTTCCCTGGTAAACGTCGCTTCAAATTCTTCTTTTATAAGCTGGTAAATTTTATCCCCGGTCATCTCATCCTTCTTCTTGCACAATACGCCGAAACATTAAACTCCCGAAACAATAGCCGGCGAACCATGAAAACAATTTGCCCGGTCATTTACCGGGCGCTAAACTCTCAGCTAAGTAAAAGCCCCTTTACTTTGCGCGTTAAGTATAGAAAGAAGGATTTTTCATGTCAAGGCATTAAACTCAATTAATTTGGCAGAAATAATTGATTTACTTTAATTGTTGTATTTTAAACCAATAACAATTAAAATCAGCTCGTATTTAGTTTTAAGAATCAACACTATTCCCGGGAGGTCAGAAGTATTATGAGAAAATTATTTGTATGTGCCGTAATTTGTATTTTTGCCGCGTTTTTCTTCAGCGGTCCCGCGAATGCCCAAAACGCCGTCACCGGAACATGGAAAACCATAGCAGATGAAGGCGAAGATAAAGGAAAAGCCAACTCTTACGTGGATATTTTCGAAAAAGACGGCGCGTATTTCGGAAAAGTTTCCAAGCTTTTGCTCAAACCGCAGGATACTTTGTGTGAAAAATGCGTGGGGGAATTAAAAAACAAGCCGGTGGTCGGCATGATAATCTTGCGTGATATGAAAAAAACCGGAAAGGTTGATGATACCTTGGGCCAGGAATACGCGGGCGGCACAATAATGGATCCCGACAACGGCAAGATCTATAAATGTAAAGTCTGGGTCAAAGAAGACGTGCTCACCGTCAGAGGATTCATCGGTATTCCGACACTGGGAAGAAGCCAGCAATGGTATAGAATAAATTAAACCTGTTTTAATTATACTAAAAAAAGGGGCTGGAATATTCCAGCCCCTTTTTTTATTTTGGTAGCGGGGACAGGATTTGAACCTGTGACCTTTGGGTTATGAGCCCAACGAGCTACCTGACTGCTCCACCCCGCGATATGTTGATATTAACGAAGCGTGAGTTTACATCATTAACGACTCCATTTGTCAAGGAGTTATTTTCCCTTAATGATTATAGACTGTTATATAACCCATGAAGCGGTAAACAAGTTTTGCGGCCAGAAAATCAGGGGCGATAATGCCGGGGAGCGGAGCAAGTTCCACCACGTCAAAACCGCGAATTCTGCTGTTTTGGGCAACTAATTTCAACAGGCGCAAAACCTGGCTCCAATTGAGACCCCCCGGTTCGGGAGTGCCCGTGGAAGGCATTATCGAGGGGTCAAAAGCATCCAAATCGATACTCACATAAACATCTCCTGACAGGTCATCACAAACTTTTTCCGGCCAGTCTTCATTGACCAAAATAAAATCGGCGCTGTAACTTTTTACTTCGCTTTTTGCTAAATAATCCGCGTCTTCTTTACTCATGCTCCTTATGCCCACCTGAACCAGCGGACACTTCTCGGCAAATCTTCTGGCCACAGACGCGTGGCTGTAAGCAGTATTTTGATAGCTGTCCCTAAGGTCGGCATGAGCATCAAGCTGCAATACGGTAAGCTTGGGATATTTTTCCGAAAGAGCCTGCACGGCGCCAAAGCTTATAGAGTGCTCGCCTCCCAGCATAACCGGAATTTTATCCATCGCCGCAATACGGCTGATTTTTTTTCGCACCAGGCTAACCATGCTTTTCGGCCCGCGCGCATCAACATCCAACGGCTGAGTCGTATGAATGCCGCTTAAATATGTTTCCTTCTTTAATTCTTCATCAAAAAGCTCCATGTTGCATGACGCTTCAATGATTGCCGCCGGCCCTCGTCTGCTGCCCGGTTGATAAGTTGAAGTCAAATCATAAGGCACGGGCACAACAACAAATTGCGCATCACGCAAAGAGCATTCCGGACTGATTCCCCCAAATGTCATATATTTTCACTCCCTCCTGTTTCTTGCACGATTTTCAGTTTTTTCTGCTTTGCACCCGACGGCAAGCGGCACATGACAATGCTTATGATATTGCGGGTTTTTAGCACACAGCCTCGAATAAGTCCAGCAATGCGCCACTGTTTGCAAGAAAATATTTCAAGTGCATGGGGGGCGATAATGACTGAGAATAAACTTCCCGTCCTCCAAATAAAGAAATGAATAGTGGTTTATCCAATCTCCCAGGGCGACAAAAGTTTTGTCCCGGCCTTCAATTTGATATTTTTGCAACACAGCCTGATGGGAATGCCCCAGAATAACGGCATCACAATCCTCGTGGAGACGATCTAATGCGAAGGAAGACATTTTTTCGAATAACTCATCACCGTTTTCTTTGTTTAATTCTTTACTGGCGGCAGAGCTCAAACCGGCAATAGCCCAAAGAACAGGGGCAGGAATAAAACGCTGCAGCCGATAAAAAGCGCGGCTGCGCAAAAATTTACGGAATATTTTATACATTTTATCGCCTTCATCTGCCGTATCACCATGCGCTATAAACACCTTTTTGCCGTCCAGTTCCAATTGGGCACATTCCTCGAAGACCGCCATGTCTAAAACGTCATGAAAGTATTCTTTCATAAAGAAATCATGGTTTCCTTCAAACAAATGAATGCGAACCCCTGTTTTCTTCAGCTCTACCAGTTTTTCTATGATTAAGTGGAAATCCGGATAAATTTTATCCCGGCGGCAAAACCAGAAATCAAACAAATCACCCGCGATAAACAGGTCATCGATATAAACATGGTCCGCTCCCGCCTCTTCATAATCAACAAGAGAGGCTATTCTGCCCTTTTTTATCTCTTCCAGAAATTCAATAAGACGCCCATATCTGTCATCGGCAACACTCTTCAAGTGCGCATCGGATAAAAATACAGCTTTCATAGTTTATATTCTCTTTTGACAAATACCGATTCATCTTGAAAAAAAGCGACCACGGCTTTTGAACCTTAGCATAAATATCACCCTAAGTGAAGATTCTATGTTTTCAAATGTAATGCTGCAGTTGAATTGATTCTTGTTTTGTGTGTCGTTTTTTGGTAGTTTTTAGCAATATCTCGGGCACGATGATTTAAAATCTCTATTTTTCAGGTGAAGGAGTAAAATGTTAAAAAACAAAACAATCACCAGGGCTTCAGAAGTGCTGAAAACGGAAGCGCAGAGCATATTGAAGCTGATTGATAAACTCGACAGCAATTTTTCCCGCGCTGTGGATTTAATTTACAAATCCAAGGGCAGGGTTATTATTACCGGCATCGGCAAATCCGGCTTAATTGCCAAAAAAATCGTCGCTACGCTGACAAGCACGGGAACGCAGGCCCTTTTTCTGCACCCGGTTGAAGGCATACACGGTGACTTGGGAATCGTTACCAACGAAGATGTTTTACTGGCCATTTCCAACAGCGGCGAAACGCGTGAACTCATGCCTATTATATCTTCCGTATGCGAGATTGGTACACCCATTATCATCTTTACCGGCAACAGGTCGTCGACGCTCGCCCGCACGAGCAACATTGTTATCGATGTTTCCGTAGAAAAAGAGGCATGCCCTTTCGGCCTTACTCCGACATCCAGTTCCACCGCCGCGCTGGCCATGGGCGACGCGCTGGCCATTGCTTTAATTGACAAGAGAAAGTTCAAAGAAAAAGATTTTTATAAGTTCCACCCGGGTGGAAGCCTCGGCGCCAGATTAAGAGAACCGGTCAAGAAGGCAATGATTGTTGGGGAAAATATTCCGAAAGTTTTTTCCGGAATTTCCGTGCAAAAGGCCATACAGGAAATAGACCGTAAAAATGTAGGTTTTGTGCTGATAACCGACAAAAAGAACAAGCTAATGGGAATTCTGACTGATGGCGACGTGCGCCGCATGATCGGCAATGGAGTCTCGTTTGAGGGAAAAACTATTGACGAAATGATGACGCGCAATCCCAAAACAGTAGATGAAACAGCATCATTAGCGCAGGCTATGGAATTGATGCAGAAAAAAGAAATCACCGTCTTCGCCGTCGTTAACGGAAAAAGAACGCTGAAGGGCTATATCCACATGCACGACATTTTAGGCCGGGGCGGTTCAGTCAACATCTCTGTAAATAACTGAGAAAGAAAATACTCATGGCTCTTTACGAATATGAAGGGAAAAGACCGGAAGTGCCGTCTGATTCTTTTGTCCATCCCCTCGCCGTTGTTATCGGCGACGTGAAAATTGGCCATGAATGCTTCATCGCTCCCGGCGTCTCCATCCGCGCCGATTTCGGACCCGTCACTATAGGGAATCGCACAAGTATTCAGGATAACGTAATCATTCATGTTTTCCCCGCATCAAAGGTGGAAATCGGCGACGATGTCACCATTGCTCACGGCGTTATTCTTCACGACGCCCGTATTAATTCAAGGTGTGTTATAGGTATGGGTTCAATGGTGCTTTTCAACGTTGTTTGCGAAGAGGATGTTTTTGTGGCGGCAGGATCAGTCATTCCAAAGGGCATGCATATCCCCGCCGGTAAAAATATCGCCGGCAATCCGGCGGAAGTTACTCATGTAGTTACCGAAAACCAGAAACTGCTGGCGAAAGCCGGCGTTGATTATTACCGTAACCTTGCAAAAAAATATTTGACGACAATGAAGGAGGTAAAATGACACAGCACCAGCGTAAAACAATTGCCCCCTCCGCGATTACCCTGAGCGTTATCATGCCCGTCTTTAATGAAGAAACTACCATCCGGGACATTATAAACGCCGTCTCAGAAGCACCCTACAAAAAAGAAATTATTATTATAGATGACGGCTCAACGGATAAAACCAGGGACATTCTGAATAATTCAAATCATCCCGATTTAAAAGTAATATTACAGGACAAAAATTACGGAAAGGGAAAAGCTATTCAAACAGGAATCATCCAGGCGACTGGAGACATTGTGCTAATACAGGACGCCGATATGGAATATGACCCTTCGGAATACCATGTTCTCCTTCAGCCGATTTTGGCGGGCCGCGCCGATGTCGTTTACGGCTCCCGCTTCAAGGGTCTCGGCGCTCATCGTGTTTTGTATTTCTGGCATTACATGGGAAATAAATTTCTTACTTTGCTTTCTAATATATTCACAGATTTAAATCTTACCGATATGGAGTGCTGTTACAAAGTATTCAAGAAAGAGGCGCTCAAAGGAATAACAATAGAGGAAAACCGTTTCGGTTTCGAACCGGAAATAACCGCGAAAATCGCCAAGAAAAACCTGCGTATTTATGAAGTCCCGATATCCTATTACGGCAGGACATATGCCGAGGGCAAAAAAATAAACTGGAAAGACGGATTTCGGGCAATATATTGTATTTTAAAATATAACATCTTCAGATAAGTCATTATTCATTCTTATTAATTGCGATTTTGAGCGCCATATAGTCTTATTTATTTACCGACTTTTCCTTTCTATCTTTTCTGATAAATAGAACACAAAGACCATCCGAATACACCTTCTCCCACAATGGTTCTTTAAGCATTAATAGATGAATTTTTGTTTTTGCCATAATCAACACCGCATCATGCGGATATTTATTTAGAAATATGCGCCAACCATCCCTGCCATTGGCAAAGTCAAAATATTCTTTTTGAACATGTTCAGGATATATCGTTTCGTATCTGCCATCCATGGCCACTTTACATTTTGGATGAGTAGACCAGATAATATATTGCCCCCACTGAAACAGGGATAATATATTTCCCTCAAAATAATTTTCGCCCATCCACTCCAATGCACCCACAGGAAAAATTGAACGAGGCGCAGATATGGAAAAGGTAGGCAGCACGCTCGCAGACACATAAGGTTTTTTGCTGAGGAAATAGTTAGCCGGGAAATAGAAAAAAACAAGCAATATAGGTGTTACCCAGGTTATCCGCCTCATTAATGGCCATTTTTTTGTGGCAACTTCCTTCATCCCTGACAAAATTCCGGGCATAAACATCCCGAACACTAGGCCTAAAAAAATGGTATGCCTGATGTGCTTGTAACCAAGGCATATTACTGCGGTAAAAATCACTAGCTCCGTTAAATATTTTTTCCCATGAAGGATAAGAACAAGCAATGAAAATATACTTACAGCAATAAATATAACTGAAGGAATAACATAATTTTTTAATTGCAGATAGGTTATTACCGAAAACCATTCAGAAATACCAGGCCGAGGCATGGAAACCGCCTCAATTATGTACATCCAATATTCGAAGCCATAAGGATTAATCAGGTTTACCAAAGAAGCTGCAATAAATGTGATAACGAAGGGAAAAAATTTCTTCCCCGATAATCCGTCTCCCAAAGCGTAAAGCACGATCAGGCCAAGACCCGCCAAAAATCCTCCGTGCAAATTGCACCATAAAATCTGGATGGGTAAAACCCATAAAAGCGCAAGCCACTTTTTATCCTTTCTGGCTGTTTCCAGAATATAAACGGATAGAGGAAAGAATAAATAAGTAAATATTTGCGCTCTCATTACGGGTGTATATCCCCAGGACATCAAAATCAGCCCAACACTGATGCAAACTAAAGAGACGAGAGGCGTTCCGCCCTTTTTTATGGCTACCAGATACATAATGTATATAGTCAGCACGATGAATGTATAGCGAAACAGCTGGATCCCCGCCGGGCCCAGATATTTCAGGATGGGATATAGAATCACACCGGTGAGCCATTCATGATATACCCATAAAGGCTTGGTCGGTGTGTAGGCAAATATGTCTTGGTAGGGGAAATAGCCTTCTTCCCAATATACTCTGCCGAAAGAAAGATAACCCCATATGTCATAATCAACAGTTGAACGGGAAAAGAGAAAAATGAACAGAATATAAAATCCAATACAGATTACAATGATATTAATATACTGGAACATCTTTTCACGCATGAAATATACCCTATTGGCAGATGGAATTATTCCGCTGCTGGTCAAAGAAATTAATATAAAGTAGGGCATAATACCAAAAAACGGGGTACTATTTTAGCAAAATATCATGGATAATTTTTCTTTTGCGCCCTTTGTTTGCGCCCCGATGCACT
>DSAV01000239.1 GCA_011046295.1 Deltaproteobacteria bacterium
ACGGTGGGCATACTCACAATTTTTGTCTGGTTTTTCATCATGAATAAAGAGTTTGCTTTTTCTCTGGAAAGAGCGGTGACGGTAATGGTAATCGCCTGCCCGCACGCGCTGGGACTGGCGGTGCCGCTGGTTGTCGCTGTTTCCACATCCATCGCGGCAGTCAATGGCCTTTTAATCCGCAACAGGGCGGCTTTTGAAAACGCGCGCAAAATCGACGCGATGATTTTTGATAAAACAGGCACGCTGACGCAAGGCAAATTCGGCGTGACGGATGTTTTGATTTTTGCTGATGGCTTGGAGAGAGAAGAATTGTTGATGTATGCGGCATCCGTAGAAATGCACTCAGAACATCCCATCGCCAAAGGCATTGTCGCGGCGGCGAAAAAAACTGTTCATCCGGAAGAATTTAAAGCAATCGCGGGAAGCGGCGCGCAGGGGAAAGTTGCGGGAAAATTAGTGCAGGTGGTAAGCCCGGTTTACGTAAAGGAAAATATATCTGAGGCGCAGGATAAAAGAATTGTTGGGCTGCACGCGCAGGGGAAAACAGTAGTTTACGTATTGCTGGAGGGAAAAATCGCGGGCGCCATCGCGCTGGCGGATTTGCTGCGGCCGGAAGCGAAACAAGCAATTGTCAGCTTACAGAACCAGGGCATTAAATGCATGATGCTCACCGGTGATAACCGCATGGTGGCCAAATGGGTATCCGATGAAATCGGCCTTGATGAATATTTTGCCGAAGTTCTGCCGCAGCAAAAAGCGCAAAAAGTAAAAGAGGTGCAATCCCGCGGCTATGTTGTGGCGATGACCGGAGACGGCATTAACGACGCGCCGGCGCTGGCGCAGGCGGATGTGGGCATTGCCGTGGGCGCGGGCACGGATGTGGCGATTGAATCGGCGGATATTATTTTGGTGCGCTCTAATCCGGATGATGTGCTGAATATTATCAGACTGGCTAAAGCAACATATCGCAAGCTGGTGCAGAATCTGGCCTGGGCGACAGGATATAACGTTGTGGCCATACCTCTCGCCGCCGGTGTTCTTTATAATTCAGGAATTATCATCAGCCCAGCGATCGGCGCGGTTTTGATGTCGCTCAGCACTGTTATCGTTGCCATCAACGCGAGGCTGCTTCGGCTCCCAAAAAGTACCGGCAATAAGACAGAGTTTGCCACTCATAAATAACCACGTTATATCAGGTATTTATAAAAATAATGGGCAAATAAGATTGACTTACGCCTTTCAAGAAAGTATATGAATTATCAATCAGTTGTTCGAAACATTGCGGCAACAAACGAATTTTTTTTATTCTGAACCTGAACCGGGGAAAAATCTGAATTATTTATCATGCTGGGCGGTACGTAAGATGTTACTTGCGTTGGTTACTGTTGCTAATCCCGAGGTTCGCTTGCGGAGGTAAAGAGATGAGACTGCTGGTTGTTTCAAACAGATTGCCCGTTACAGTCGCGGAAAGAAAAGGCCAGATAAAATTCCAGAAAAGCCCCGGTGGGCTTGTTTCCGGTTTAAGTGTCTACCTGGATTCTTTGAAAAGTTCCTCGATTATCGAAAAAAAATATCTTTGGGTAGGCTGGCCGGGCGTGCCAGTGGCGGAAAAGAAAAAAAAAGAAGTAAAAGAAAAATTACTGTCCGAAGTTGATTCTTATCCCGTTTTTATTTCCGAAAAGGCCATGGATAATTTTTATCATGGCTTTTGCAACAAAACAATTTGGCCGTTATTTCATTATTTTCCGTCTTATACTGTTTATGACGAGGAATACTGGGAAACATACATTAAGATGAACCAAAATTTCCGTGACGCGGTGCTGGAAGTGGTGAAACCCGGCGATATTATCTGGATACATGATTATCATCTGATGCTCCTTCCCATGATGCTGCGAGAAAAGTTGAAAAACCCTATCGGTTTTTTCCTGCATATTCCTTTCCCAAGCTTTGAAATGTTTCGTCTACTGCCGGGAAAATGGCGCGCACGTATACTGGAAGGCCTTCTGGGCGCGCATCTTATCGGTTTTCACACGCATGATTATACGCAGTATTTTCTGCGCTGTGTTCACCGTATTCTGGGTTATGAACACAATATGGGAAAAATTATCGTCGGAGACCGGGTTATCAAAGCGGATACTTATCCCATGGGCATAGATTTTAAAAAATATAACAGTGCCGCGTGCACAAAAGCCGTTCAGAGACACAAAAAAGAACTGGAAAAAACCCTGGGTGATTATAAGGTAATTCTTTCTATTGATCGCCTTGATTATTCAAAAGGTATTCTTAACCGCCTTCAGGCCTACGAAGCCTTTCTGGAAAAAAATCATCAGTGGCATACAAAGGTGGTAATGGTCATGGTTGTTGTCCCTTCACGAATAGCCGTGGAGCATTATCAGGAGATGAAGAAGCAGATAGATGCCCTGGCGGGAAGAATAAACGGCAGGTTTGGTACTTTAAGTTGGACGCCGATTATCTATCAGTATAAATCCCTGGCATTTAATTCGCTTGTTGCCCTTTACAGCGCGGGCGATGTGGCCTTGCTAACTCCCCTGCGCGACGGTATGAATCTCATTGCAAAAGAATATGTCGCGGCAAAAAAGGATAAAACCGGAGTTCTTATCTTAAGCGAAATGACGGGCGCTTCCCACGAAATGGGCGAAGCGCTGATCATGAATCCCAATAACATTGAAGAAATTGTGGATGCGCTGGAAGAGGCGATGGAAATGCCTAAAGAAGAACAAATCAGGCGCAATCAGGTGCTGCAAAGAAGGCTGGAATTTTATGATGTAAGCAAATGGGCGGAAAGCTTCATCAAGGATTTGGCAGCGCTCAAAGAGGAACAAAAGAGATTCCATGATAAAATAATGGGGCCCGCGGCCAGAAAACTGCTGATAAAGGATTTCATGAACGCAAAAAATAGACTTATTTTCCTGGATTATGACGGAACACTCATACCGTTTTCTAAAAACCCTCTGGAGGCCAGGCCGGATAAAAAACTTCTCAGGATGTTGGAGCGACTTGCAGCGGATAAAAAAACTCAGATTATTCTGACCAGCGGCAGGGATAAACACACCCTGCAGAGCTGGTTTGGCGAGTTGGATATTGGTTTGATTGCCGAGCACGGTATATGGCTTAAAGAAAAAAATAAAAAGTGGCGGCTAATAAAACCTCTCAACAGCGAGTGGAAGGAGGAAATAATTCCTGTACTGGAAACCTACGCCGGCAGACTTCCCGGTTCTTTTGTGGAAGAAAAAGAGTATTCACTGGTTTGGCATTACCGACGTGTGAATGCGGAAATGGGTTCGCTTATCGCCAAGGAACTGTTGGATTATTTAATTGACTTCACGGCAAATATCGATATTCAGGTGATGCAGGGGCATAAAGTAATAGAAATAACGGACGTGGATGTGAATAAAAGCAGCGCGGGTCTTCACTGGCTTTCTGGCAAAACATATGACTTCATTATGGCCATTGGAGGTGACTGGACAGATGAGTATCTTTTTAAAGTTCTTCCACAGAATGCTTATTCCATCCGGGTGGGCATGACGCAATCTTACGCCAGGTTTAACTTGCGCAATAATGCGGAGGTTTTAGACTTACTTAACCGGCTGGTAAAAAAGAAATAAAACCGGCAATGTTTTATTGACAAAAAACTTATAATTGTCTAGTAAAATCAGCATTAATCTTTCTTCGATTTTGCATGTTCAGATTAAAAAAAATATTCAGGAGGTGATTTAATTATGGGAAAGTTTTTATTTATGAAACCGGTTATTGAGTATATTTCTAGGGGAGATTTTTTTAAAAAGGCATTCGCGCTTTTTCTGCGTGTCTTGGCGGCGGTGATTGCGCTTGCAGGTGTTGTGGCGTGGGTCAAGGTATGGAAATCACTTTCCGGCGCAGATGTTGCGACGGTTTTGGGAATTATCATTTTTCAATTCCTGGTTATTGTGGCTCTTTACATGGTGGTGCACGTATTCTTTATACGCGCCAAAGATGTTGCTGAACTGCCGGATGGAGATTACCCTGTTATTTCCATTGCTTCTGTTTTCTTCAAGCTGTTTGGGGAAGCGTACGCGGCTTTCTCGGCAGTAATTTCTCTGGCCGGCGGAATTCTCATTTGCTTTATCGGCCGTAAAGCTTTTGGCATCATCAAGCAGGTTACTATTTTCAAACATGGATTTGGTGCAGGAACAGATTTTCTGGGCGGGCTCGTATTCATTATCGGAGGAATAATGACCGCATTTTTTGCCTTGGCTATTTTTTATTTTCTCTCAGAAGCGGTTGTCGTCCTGGCAGATATCGCCAGAAACACAAAAAAGGGCAAGTAGCAATGCGCCGGACAAGGCTTTTAGTGAACCGTACAGAGGCCTGGTTACCGGGGTAAATACTTTTTTTCAAAAAGAGGGGTGAATCAAATGAAGGCAGTAAACATAATAGCGGTTATTCTGGTAATTGTCGGAGGGATTAACTGGGGTTTAGTAGGTATATTTGACTTTGATTTGGTCGCAACGATTTTTGGAGCTATGTCCGTTTTGGCAAGGGTGGTTTATATTCTGGTGGGTATCTCTGCCGTTTATACCATCACCATGTTTAAGAAGCTGATTTAATAATATTTTATCGATTTTCATCAAATAAAAAGGCGGCTTGTAAAATTATCAGGCCGCTTTTTTTTTAATACAATGACAATTATTTTGGGGCGCTTCAAGAAACCAGGCGCGCGAAACCAACGTGATACTGCGCTATTATCTGTAAATTATGAACAATCACAAAGAATTACATCGTTTTCATAAATTGACACAACCAGCCATTTATGTTAGCTAAATTCGCCGTATTAGATGTTATAAGTATTTAAATAAATTATTTAAGTTTTAGGTCAATGAAAAAGACGTTACTGCTGAAAATATTGTTGCGTTCATTCTTTATACACGCGGCCCTTAATTTTCGCCGGATGCAGAATATGGGCTTTGCGTTTTCGATAATTCCGCTTATTCGCGCGTGGGAAATGGGGAAAAAGGATGCAGGGGCAATGCTGGCGAGGCATTTGCAAATGTACAACAGCCATCCCTATTTTTCCGGGCCATTGCTCGGGTCGGTTGTAAGAATGGAAGAAGAAAAAAAAGGCGCAGGGGATGCCTATGATGTATTGTCGTTTAAGAAAGGATTAATGGGGCCCTATGCCGCGATAGGTGATTATTTTTTCTGGGGGGCGTTGAGGCCTTTTGCCGGGATAGTAGCCGTAGTTTTGGCTTTTAAAGGATTGATTATAGCGCCTTTTGCTTTTTTGTTGATTTATACGCCGGCTCATCTTTTGGTGAGGCTAAAAGGTTTTTTTGAGGGATACACAAGGGGGAAGCAAGGGATTGAGTTTATCCGGGGATTAAATTTACCGCGCGCAACGGCGATAACCCGCTGGTTATCGGTGGTGATACTGGCGGTTTTTACCGTTTGGCTTTCATACTCGGAATATTCGCTGTTTGTCAATGCCCCCGACATTTTTATGGCTGTGGGCGCAATAGGTATAGTTATGTTTTCCTATTTCCTGATTAAAAAGGTATTGTCTCAGATTTATATTATTTACGGCGCGGTTGGATTATTTTTTATTTTAGTTTACGTAAGGGAAATAATTAGTTGATAGAGATTGGGAATTATAAATTAAAAAATAAATTGGGAATGCACGCGCGCGCGGCGGCCGCTTTTGTTAAAGTTGCCGAGCAGTTTAAATCGCAGATAAAAGTTGAATATAACGGAGAAGCGGCAAACGGCAAAAGTATTCTGGGGATTCTTACGCTTGCCTGTCCGTTTGGCGGCGAGTTGACGGTTAAAGCTCAGGGTGATGACGCGCAGCAGGCGCTCAAAGCGCTGGAGCAGCTTATTGAAAGTAAATTTGGGGAATATTAAACACATATGAGCGCAGAACAGCAAAAAAAACCTTTTGCCTTAAAAGGTTTAGGGGTTTCTCCGGGTATAGTTATCGGCAAGGTCTATCTCTTTGACCCTCTGGACAGCCAAATTTCGTTTTATAAGCTTAAGAAGCCTTCATCTATTTCCGCAGAAATTCAAAGGTTTAAAGATGCCCTGAAAGAATCGGAAAAACAATTGCTGCAGATTCAGGAAAACCTGAAGGAAGCAAGCATCAAAGAGCCTCTTTACATTATTGATGTTCATATTTTGATTCTAAAAGATAAAAAATTTATTAACCGGACAATTAAATACATACGAAGATTAGGTATCAACGCGGAATGGGCAGTGCGCCTGACGCTAGACCATTATAAGGAAATATTTGAAGGGGTTGATGATGCCTACATCCGTGACCGTATCAGCGATGTACAGTACATCGCCCAGAGAATATTGAGGAATCTTGCCGGGGAAAAAAGGCAAGTTGTCCTGGAGATCGGCGGTGAAGTAATCGTCATTGCCCATGACCTTTCACCGGCTGATACAGCACAGATGAAAATGGATAAAGTAATCGGTTTCGCGACCGATACCGGCGGCAGAACCTCACATACGGCTATTGTATCCCGCGCCATGGAATTGCCCGCCGTTGCCGGGCTGGGTAATATTACTCAGCTTGTTAAAACCGGGGACGAAATAATAGTCGACGGCATTTCGGGAATGGTTATCGTTAATCCCTACCCCGATATGATTAAGAGATATGAAGAAAAGAGAATACATTACTGCGCGATAGATGAAGAATATCTTCAGTACGCGAATTTGCCCGCGGTTACCCGGGACAACTATCATGTGAAAATTGGCAGTAATATTGAATTTGTGGAAGAGATACCTTCCGCCATCGCTCATGGAGCGGAGCATATTGGACTTTACAGGACAGAATTCATCTATATAAACCGCCATGATTTGCCCTCGGAGGATGATCATGTCGATAATTATCTCCAGGTCGTAAAGGCAAGAGGTTTGAATTGGTCAACAATAAGGACTTTTGATTTGGGTGGCGATAAGATTACTCCCGATGAAAAACATGTAAAAGAACTGAATCCGCAGATGGGCCTGCGCGCGATTCGTTTTTGCCTGAAGGAAACAGAGCTTTTTAAGACTCAGCTAAGGGCAATATGGCGGGTGAGCGCTGCGGGAAACGTTAAAATTCTTTTTCCGATGATTTCCGGTGTAGAGGAGATTCGTGAAGCAAAAAAAATGATGGAAGAAGCACGCAGAGAACTTTTGGAGCAGGATGTGGAAATCGCTTCAAGAATGGAAATAGGGGTGATGATAGAGGTGCCGGCAGCCGTGGAAATTGCCGATAAATTGGCGCGCGAAGTAGACTTCTTTAGTATCGGCACAAACGATTTAACTCAATACGCATTG
This sequence comes from Deltaproteobacteria bacterium, assembly GCA_011046295.1. GTDB lineage: Bacteria > Desulfobacterota > Syntrophia > Syntrophales > Smithellaceae > UBA4810. Next base: position 7,321 of record DSAV01000239.1, read on the forward strand.
GCGATTGACCGCGCAAACGAGCGCCTTTCTTATTTGTATGAACCACTTCATCCTGCAATATTGAGATTAATTAAAAGAGTTACGGACGCGGCGCATGAAGCAAATATACCCGTTGCCATGTGCGGAGAAATGGCGGGTGATCCCTTGTGTGCCATGGTGCTGCTTGGATTAGAGTTGGATGAATTGAGCATGAACCATTTAGCTATTCCGCGAATTAAGAGAATCATTCGTGAATCAACGCTTGAGGAATCGAAATTAGTACTGAAAAAAGTTTTGAAATTCAACACTTCTCGTGAGGTACGCAATTACGTACAGAATTACATGATGGAACGGTTTCCCGAAGAATTCCAGAATGAAGAGGATCAATTAATAATTTACAACAATAAGAAAATTCCTCCTGAAGAGATTTTCCGGTAATCGTAGCCATTATTTTAGTATGTATAATTAAGTTAACGCGAACAATAACAGGTTCGCGTAAAAAAAAATTAAAGAGAAATATTCATGATTAATAGGATTGAAGTTGTAAAAAAATATCTTGACAAGGAATACTTCTCCGGCCGCATTTACGAAAAACAGGATTTTTTTCGTTTCCAACTTGCGAAGATATTTCTTTCCCGTATTTCGATTGCCGATGAATATGTGGAAACAATAAAAAGATTGTCCGAAGAGGGTCTTGTCGTTTATGCTTTAAGGCAAAAAAGCAAGCTTAACAGCCTTATTCTTTATGAGCTTGCGGGCAGGAAGGGACTCCCGCAGCCTTTATATTGCCACGGCATGAATATGTCCTTTTGGCATCCGATTTGCCGGATGATTAAATTGCTTTGGTCTTCCTTCCTACGGCTTTTTTCCGGTGAAAAAAAAGCGTGGAAGAAAAAACTTTCGTATTTGGAAAGGATAATCAGACGGAAAAATTCTGTAATTATACATCTAGGCCAATCGGAATTCATTAACAGTAGGACCGCTGAAACGGGAATATCCAGCTTGATTAATGCTCAGAAATCAGTTGATTTTCCGATTTTTATCGTGCCTATTTTGGTTTCTTACGGTCGCAGGCGTGAAAAAGAAGATGAAAGCCTCATTAATATTCTTTTCGGGCAAACGGAGCACACCGGAGCAATACGAAGGCTGATAACTTTTATGCGCTATGCTAGTAAAGCGTTTGTGATAACTTCCGAATCTATAAACTTATTAAATTATCTGAATGTCTGTAGTGATAATACTCCCAAGAAAACGATTGTTCGAGATCTGCGGGCGGAGTTAATTGAGCGCATTGAAAAAGAAAAAACAGCAGTTGTCGGGCCGGTGCTGAAATCGCGTGAGGCGTTCATCGGGATGGTTTTAAGCGATAAAAATATGCAGCAATTCATTGCAGATTACACGCTCAAAGAAAAGAAGGAAATTGCCGCTGTGGAAAAAGAAGCAAAAAAGTATCTTTATGAAATCACGGCTGATTACAGCGAAACAATGATTCAGATATGGCTTAAACTGCTCCGCTGGCTTTGGATGAATATTTTTGACGGTTTAGTTGTTGATCAGGAAGGGTTGGCCAAGCTCAGAAATATTTCCAAAAAAATGCCGTTCATCGTTATTCCCTGCCATCGTTCCCATATCGATTATCTTATTTTTTCATACGTTTTATACGTCAATAATATTCAATTGACCTTTATCGCCGCCGGCAATAATTTATCTTTTTTCCCGATGGGCTATATTTTTCGTAAGTCAGGCGCTTTTTTTATGCGGCGCAGTTTTAGGGGAAATGAGCTTTATTCGGAAGTATTCGCAAAATACATGGCCATTCTCCTGAAAGAAGGTTATGCAATTGAGTTTTTTATTGAAGGGGGGCGCAGTCGTTCCGGAAAAATGGTTATGCCCAAATACGGCCTTCTTTCCATGGTTATTCAGGCTCTGCAGGATAAATACTGCGATAACTTTGCCGCAATCCCTGTTTATCTGGGTTATGACCGTGTAATCGAGGAAAGGTCGTATCTGAAAGAAATATCCGGAGAACCAAAAACTCCGGAAAACACGGCTGAGATAATCAAGACCGGCAGCATATTGCGCAAACGTTACGGACGTGTTTATTTAAACATTGGCGAGCCGATAATTATGAAGGATTACCTGGCGGCGCAGGAAAAGCATATAGAACAGATGACTCTGGATGAAAGGCAGGGCCTTTACCGGAAAATAGGCTATGAAATTGTTTTGGAAATCAACAAAGTTTCACTGGTAACGCCTTTTTCGCTTGTTGCGGCTGTGATTCTGAGTCATGACCGCAGGGGAATTTCCCATGATGATTTGTCCGATGTGTTTAACGAATTTTATGAATATCTGGTAATGAGAAAAGTAAAGCTGGCTGCCACATTCGCGCAGAAGGATAAAGCCATAATTGACGCCGTTAATGTTTTTATTCAAGATGGAATTATTAGTAAAGTAGAAACAGAAGAAGATCAACTGGAAGACATGCTTGATGTTGTCTATTCTCTGGCCGACGAGAACAGGCTTTATCTGGAATATTACAAAAATAATGTACTGCATTTTTTCGTGGCTTTGAGCTTTGTGGCAACGTCAATGATGAAGAGCAATGAAGATATCATGTCCCTGGGAAAAATTATGGCCGATTATAAATTCCTTAAGAAGCTCTTATGGAATGAGTTCATTTTTGATGAAAAGACAGATGATGTGGATGAAGTTAATAACGTTCTGGAATATTTATTTCAAAGAAAAATGATTAAAGCGGAAGAACGTGAAGATGGCGCGTGGATAGAAATCAAGGGAAGGGGGCGGATGAAACTCAAATTCTTCGCCGGTTTAATTCATAATTATCTGGAATCTTACTGGATTGTTATAAGAAGCTGCTATTATCTTAAAAAATCTATTATAGAGGAAAAGGAGTGGCATAAAAAAATTCGTTCCCTCGGAAACAGGCTCTACCGCAAAGGTGAAGTATTGCGCATGGAATCCTTATCCCATGTCAATTACATCAATGCAATCAGGTTTCTGGAAGATGCTGAGATAATCAGCGCGATTGTCAAGGAAGAAAAAGCGCAAAAGAGAGAAGTCTTATATTCGCTGACCGGAAACAGAGCGGAAATGGAAGTATTGCGCCGTCGTATTTTTAAATTATTGTAGAAGAATAATCTCGTGTGCTTCATCACTGAAAATAATATTATTCGATAATTATTTCTGCTTATAGTTAATAACTCTTCCCTTATAATTTTATTATTAATAGCTGTGGCTGATCAAATTTATGGCAGAAAACAAAGAAATAAGAAATAGCCGTCTGTATCTCCATCTGAAAAAGTGGCTTGAAATCGCCATTTGCGATTATAATATGATTGAAAAAGGCGACAAACTGCTGGTGGGAGTGTCCGGTGGGGCGGACAGTTTAGTTCTACTGGATTTGCTGGATTCCTCCATGATTTTTGTTCCCGCTTTTTCATTTATCGCGGTTAATATTGACATGGGATTCGATAATTCTTACCGTGGATACAAAATATTGGAAAAATATCTGCGGAAAAATAATTACCGCTATGTGATGGAAAAAACAGATATCGGCCCTGTATCGCATTCTGAGTATAATAAGAAAAATCCCTGTTTTTTGTGTTCGCGTCTTCGCCGTAAAAGAATATTTGAAATTGCAGCTGAAGAAGGTTGCAATAAAATTGCTTTCGCTCATCATCGAGACGATATCATTGAAACTTTGTTGATTAACATGTTTTACGGCCGTGAAATCAGCACTATGGTTCCCAAACAAAGAATTTTTGGCGGGAAAATGCATATCATCCGGCCGATGACGCTATTGCGAGAGGAGTTGATTAAAAAATACTGTAAAGAGCGTCAGTTTCCCGTGATAAAAAATGCCTGCCCGACCAGCAGAATATCAAAAAGAGTCTATGTAAAAAAACTATTGGACAAGTTGTCCAGGGATAATAAAGATATCCGTGAAAATATTTTTAAGGCCATGAGCCACGTAAAGCCTGATTATTTACTTCCTTTATCAAATAGAGATAGAAATAGACACTGATTAATGTCATAATAAAACATGGCAAAAGATAAAACAGCTCAGAAATTGATTGTACCCAACAAGACCGCACGCCGCGATTATGAAATAACAGACACTTATGAGGCGGGTATGGTTTTGACCGGAACAGAAGTTAAATCCCTGCGCGCCGGCAAAGCGAACCTGAAGGATAGTTACGCCATTGTGAACGACGGGGAAGTATTCCTGCGCGAGCTGCATATCAGCCCGTATGAACACGGCAATCGCTCTAACCATGAGCCCCTGCGGCAACGCAAACTTCTTTTGCATAAGCGCGAAATTCGTAAACTTTACGGTAAATCGCGTGAAAAGGGTTTATCTCTGATTCCACTCAAGCTATATTTCAAAAACGGCAAGGTTAAGGTGGAGTTGGGTATAGGCAAGGGCAAAAAACAGCACGACCGGCGCCAGGATATAAAAAAGCGCGAAGAGCGTCGAGATATTGAGCGGACGTTCAAGTCAAAGATGATTAAGGTCAAATAAGACAGCCAAACTTTAAAAAAATCCACGATATAAGCTTCCTTTGGGACATGTGGAAAATCTGTTTTCTTTTGACAATCACTAAATAAGATAATATATTAACCTAAATGAAAGAAAGGGGGGCGTCACGGTTTCGACGGGGACATTTGAAGTTGTAGATGCGTACCGAGGTTCCTACAGGCCTCGTTAAATAGGTAGGAAACATATAATCGCAGACAACTACGATTACGCTTTAGCCGCTTAAGACGGCTAACGTTCTGCCCGGTTTTCCTGTTGGCTGGAACAGAACGTCATTCAGACAGGATAGCCAAACTTTTTTCCTGGGGAAGCGAGGCGAAATACTTTCAGGATAGCGCGGTGCGATCCGGCCTTAGGGAGCAATCCGGCGCGAATTTAAATCTGAGGCTATGTGCGTAGATTCTCCAGCGGAAGGTTTTCGGACGCGGGTTCGACTCCCGCCGCCTCCACCAAAATGTTATACTTTCCAAATCATTGATAATGAGGGAAATATATGTGGGAATACACAGATAAGGTTAAAGAACATTTTCTCAATCCCCGCAATGTCGGGGAAATTGAAAATGCCGACGGCGTGGCCGAGGTTGGTTCGCTGGCCTGCGGTGATGCCCTCAAGCTGACTTTTAAACTTGATGAGAACAAAAGGATCAAAGACGCCAAGTTTAAAACTTTTGGCTGTGCCAGCGCTATTGCCTCGTCATCGGCGCTTACCGAAATCATCAAAGGGATGACCGTGGATGAGGCGCTGAAAGTGACGAATAAAGATATTGCCAAATATCTGGGCGGGCTGCCGGATGAAAAGATGCATTGTTCGGTTCTGGGCAAACAGGCACTGGAAAAGGCCGTTGAAAACTATAAAGGTGTGCCCGCGGCGCAAACCGGTGAAAAAATTATCTGTGAATGTTTTGGAGTTACGGACAAAGAAATTGAAAAAGCAATACGGGAAAATAATCTTACGAGCGTAGAGGAAGTAACCAATTATACCAAGGCCGGTGGGGGATGCGGAGGCTGTCATGAAGATATTCAGAAAATTATTGACAGAGTGCGCAGCGAAATGAAACAGGAACCCAAGCCGAAAATGACGAATCTTCATAAAATACAACTGATTCAGGAAACAATAGACAGGGAAATAAGACCGTCGCTCCAACATGATGGAGGAGATATTGAAATTATCGATATTATCGGCAACCGTATTCTGGTGGCCACGCGCGGCGCCTGCGCCACATGCAAGGCGTCTAATATCACTTTAAAGAATTTCGTGGAACTTAAATTGCGTGAGTTTGTGTCGCCGGATTTGGTGGTGGAGGAGGTGGAAAAGTGAATGTGATTTATCTGGATAACAACGCGACAACACAGGTGGCAAAAGAAGTAATGGAAAGCATGCTTCCTTACTTCAGAGAATACTACGGCAATCCATCCAGCATGCATACTTTCGGCGGTCAGGTAGGCCAGAAAATTCGCGCGGCCAGGGAGCAGGTTGCCGCTCTCATCGGCGCTATTCCTGAAGAAATAATTTTTACCAGCTGCGGCACTGAAAGCGATAATTCCGCCATCCGCTCCGCTTTGGCTACTCACCCTGATAGAAAACATATTATTACCAGCCGCGTGGAACACCCGGCTGTCCGCGCCCTGTGCGCCCAGCTGGCTACCCAGGGATACCGCGTTACGGAACTTCCCGTTGATAAAAACGGTGTACTTGACTTGGAAAACCTGGAAAAAAGCATGACCCCCGATACCGCGATTGTTTCTTTAATGTGGGGAAACAACGAAACAGGAGTTATTTTTCCCGTCGAAGAGGCGGCGAAAATGGCGCAAGAGAAAGGTATTCTGTTTCATACGGATGCCGTGCAGGCGGTAGGTAAAATCCCGATAAATATGAAAAACAATGGAATAGATATGCTTTCTCTATCTGGTCATAAGCTTCACGCGCCCAAAGGTGTCGGTGTTTTGTATATCCGGCGCGGGACAAAATATTTTCCATTCATGGTCGGAGGACACCAGGAAAAAGAACGCCGCGGTGGAACGGAAAATGTTCCGGGCATCATAGGGCTTGGCAGGGCATGTGAACTGGCTGCTGCGAATATACAAAAAGAAAATAATAACGTGAAATCACTGCGCGATAAACTGGAGAAAGAGCTCTTAGAAAGAATCCCGCAGAGCCGTGTCAATGGCGATACGGACAACCGCCTGCCTAATACGACTAACATCAGCTTTGAATATGTGGAAGGGGAGGCGATACTTTTACTGATGAATGAGCTGGGTATCTGCGCTTCTTCCGGTTCGGCCTGCACGTCCGGTTCATTACAGCCATCGCATGTTCTGCGCGCGATGGGAGTCCCTTTTACGATGGCGCATGGTTCCGTGCGGTTCAGCCTGAGCATCTACAATACGGAAAAAGAGATAGATTTTGTTATCGAAAAGATGCCGGGCATCATCGAACGTTTGCGCGGCATGTCTCCTTTCTGGAATCAGTCCTGCGCAAATCAATAAAATATAATTAATAAAAGAATAGACTTGCCGGATGTTTATTATTTAAATGTTGTGGAAGGAACATGCTGGCGCAACAAATCAGCGAACTTCTCCGGCAGCACAGGTTTACTGAAATAAAATCCCTGCATCTCATCGCAGGAATGGCTGTGCAGATATTGCATTTGTTCTTCTGTTTCGACGCCTTCGGCCACTACCGTAAGACTCAAAGTTTTGCCCATCGCAATTATGGCTTCGGCAATGGCTTTATCTTCCTTATTATCCGGTATATTCCGGATGAAAGAACGGTCTACTTTCAGCGTGTCCACCGGAAAGTGCTTGATTTGGGCCAAAGATGAATAACCAGTGCCGAAATCATCGATGGCCAGACGTACGTCTAACTCTTTAATTCTGGCCAGAACGCCGATCATGCGGCCGGGGTTGTGCATCACCATACTTTCCGTGATTTCCAGCTCCAAAAGATGCGCAGCCATTCCGGAATCCTTGAGTGCTTTGTTAATATCGTAAATCAGGGCGTCATCGACAAGTTGTCGCAGAGAAAGGTTAACCGCTATGCATACAGGGGGAAGTCCCTGCTCCTGCCATGCGACATTTTGCTCGCAGGCTGTTTTCATGACCCATCGTCCGATGGGGACGATTAGACCCGTTTCTTCCGCTACCGGAATGAATTGCGTCGGAGTCACTTCGCCCAAATAAGGGCTGTTCCAGCGCAAAAGAGCCTCAACACCGTTAATCGCGCCGGTTTTGAAATCCAATTTGGCCTGATAGGCCAGTGACAGTTCGTTTCTTTCCAACGCAAAGCGCAAATTTGTTTCAATCGACAGCCTTTCGAATGACTGTGATTTGATGTCCTTGGAGTAGAACTGGAAATTATTTTTCCCTTCTTCTTTCGCGAAGTACATGGCGATATCGGCATTTTTCATCAGGCTCTGTTCATCTTCCCCGTCTTTCGGATGGACACTGATGCCGATACTGGCCGTGACACGGCATTCTTCCGACATAATGGAAACAGGCTTCATCGCCGCGGCCAGTAGTTTACGGGCGACTGTTTCCACCTGCCCCAAATTATCTATTTCCTCAATCATTACGACAAATTCATCGCCGCCCAGGCGCGCGACAACATCCATGGCGCGCAGTGTCTGGCGGAAACGCGCGGCTATTTCCTGCAGAAGCTGATCACCCGCGTCATGCCCCAGCGTATCGTTGATAATCTTGAAACGGTCCAGGTCAATGAAAAAGACGGCCAGTTTCCTTTTATAACGTTTTGCGCTTTCAAGAGAATGATTCAAAAGCTGGCTGAACATCAGGCGGTTGGGCAGACCGGTCAGCGCGTCATGCGTGGCCATGTACTGGATTTTTTCTTCCTGGCGCTTGCGTTCGCTAACATCACGCGCTATTCCCCGGAAGCCCACCGGTTCGCCTTTTTCATTTCTGATCAGTCCCACGGAGATTTCGTTGAATGATTTGGTGCCGTCTTTTCTGATGATTTCCAGATCATGGGCTCTGACCGGGTTGCCGGTTTTATACACGCCGTTAAAAAGATGGAACAGGACAGTGGCATTTTTTTCATCGGTGTATTGACGGCGGCGCATGCCAATAAGCTCCTCATGACTGTAGCCGAGATTGCGGCACTCCGCCTCGTTGACAAAAGTAAAATTACCTTTAAGATCCGTTTCAAAATAGCCATCCTCCATTTGTTCAATGATGGTGCGGTACCTTTCTTCGGACTGGCGGATTTGTTCCTCCATCTGTTTGCGTTCGGTGATATCGCGGGCGATGCCGCGAAAGCCGATAATTTCCCCTTTGTTGTTTTTGAGAGGAAACCCGGTGAGATCGGCAATGCCTATGAAGCCATCTTTATGGATGGCTCTGTAAACTATGTTTCTTTCGGGTTTACCTGTTTTGTATATCTTTGTAAAAGCTTTAGTGACAATAGGAACATCTTCTTTAACCATGTAAGCGGAAGAGTCCTTTCCGATAAGCTCTTCCGCTGAATATTTGATCAGGCGGGCGTTGGTCTCCGTGACAAAGATATATTTTCCGGCTAAATCTACCTCGAAATAGCCGTCATTCATTTCTTCCAGTATTGTCCGGTATCTTTCTTCGGATAGTTTCAGGGCTTCTTCCATTTTCTTACGGTCGGTGATGTCGCGGGAAATACCTCGAAAACCGACAGGTTTGTCCCCGCCGTTTTTCATCAGAGAAATGGATAATTCATAAATGCCAATGGAGCCGTCTTTGCGTCTTGCCCGGTATTCCAGCGCTTTGACCTGTTGTCCGGTTTCATATACTTTTCTGAAGGCCTGATAACTTTTCTTCGCGTCTTTGGGGCTTTGCACGCTGAGGTTGCTCATCGTCATCAGTTCTTCGCGGGAGTAACCAAGATGCTGGCAAACAACATCATTGACAAAGGTAAATTTCCCCGTCAGGTCTATCTCAAAATAGGCATCGACAATGCTCTCGATTATGCTGCGGTATCTTGCTTCGCTATCACGCAACTCTTCTTCTTTCTTTTTACGCTGTGTGACATCGCGCGTTATTCCCCAGAAACCTACGGGTTTTCCCGATAAGTCTTTGATTAAAGACGCAGATACTTCAATCTGTCTTTTGCCGCCGTCTTTCCTCGTGATTTCATAATCAAATATTGAGCCTCTTTTTCCCGTTTTGTATATTTCATTAAACGACGCGAAAACTCTTTTTGTAGTTTCAATATCCGCGTATTGACGATTGTCCATGCCGATTAATTCTTTTTCGGAATAACCGTGAATCTCGCACAAAGGAGCATTCACATAAGTAAAACGACCGGAAAGATCTGCTTCGAAATAGCCGTCATTTATGTTTTCCAGAATGGAGCGGTACATATCTTCGCTATGGCGCACTTTTTCTTCCGCGCTTTTGCGCTCGGTAACATCCATAAAGCTGCCCAGGACCGCGCGCTTTCCGTCATATTTTACAGAAGAAACCTTCTCCATGACCCAGATGATTTCGCCGTTTTTTTTGATAAACCTGTATTCGTAAGGCTCGGCGCTCAGGACCTTCAGATTGTTTATGGCCATCCGCCTGATTCTATCTTTATCTTCGGGAAAAACAAAATCTGCGGTGTTTTTCCCGATAAGAAATGTTTTGTTGTAGCCGCTGATTTTTTCGAACAGGGGGTTTATATAGACAAACTTCTTGTTCTGGGCAATATAAGTTCCCACGCCGATGTCATCTAAAATATCCTTATAAAATCCGGTCGTTTCTTTGCGCCGGGGTTTTGTTTTAAGCGGTGCTTTATTTTTGGCTGTTTTTACGGGTTTTTTTACTGCTTTGGTTTTGCCGCCCGACTTGGATTTATCCGTCATTAGATTACCCTCCCTGATACTTTTGAGTAAGTGTCGCTATCCAGACCGACTACGAGCAGAAGCTTAATAGCATTATACACTTTCAGAATTTATTTGGAAAGAAAATTTCCGAATAAGTAATTATAATGAAATTACCTTAAGATGCTTACTGTGTCTTGGCGGGAGATAACACCTTCGGAGATTACCCGGGCGAAGATTCCTTCCCGGGGCATGACCTAGTCGCCGACGGCGTGGAAAATCGTGCAAGGTTTGACACAAGATTTACCGATTTGTGTTACTTCCACAATAACATCATTGACGATTCTTACTTTTGTGCCTGCAGGTAATAAATGCAATTCTATTCCCTGTGTGGTAAGATTTTCGGCGAAATCGCCGTAATTTACATTCAGGACTTTACTGCGGATTTTTTCAATGCTCTCCGCCGCCAGAAGACTTAACTGCCTGATTTTATCCCCGGCATGGGCGTCGTTTTCCAAACCTCTATCCAAAAGAGCAAGGCTCGATGGGACGTTGTACTTTTTTTCACCCTTCTTCTTACTTATATTTACGGATAAAATCTTTCCCATAGGTGACCTTTATTCCCTCATCGCGATAGCGTCTATTTCCAGTAAAACACCCTTGGGCAGATTGGAAACTTCCACCGTGGAA
>DSAV01000096.1 GCA_011046295.1 Deltaproteobacteria bacterium
ACAAAAAAAGAAATACAAATCCATCTCAACCTGCAAAATAATCTCTGGCCTGTTACCGCGGATTATGGACAAATCGAACAGGTACTTCTCAATCTTTACGTCAACGCGTGGCAGGCTATGCCCGGCGGCGGCAGTCTTTACCTGGAAACAAAAAACGTTTTTATGGATGATAACCGTTTTAAACCATACATCAACACTAGTGGAAATTTCGTCAAAATATCGATAACCGATACCGGCGTGGGAATGGATGAGAAGACGAAAGAAAGAATCTTTGAACCATTCTTTTCCACGAAAGAAATGGGGCGCGGTTCGGGCTTGGGACTTGCGTCCGTTTACGGAATTATAAAAAACCATAACGGCTTCATCAATGTCTATTCCGAAAAAGGCCAAGGTACTACCTTTAACATTTATCTGCCTTCTTTTGCTCAAAAAGGCTCTCGCGACAAAAGTAAACGTTCCGAAAATGACAAAGAACTCGCCAAAGGAATGGAAACAATCCTATTGATAGACGATGAGCCTGTTATATTGAAGGTTGAAAGTGAAATTCTGCGAACACTTGGTTATACCGTGCTGACTGCCGAAAGCGGGAAAAAAGCAATAGAAATATACAGGCAATCTCAAAACACAATTGATTTGGTCATTCTGGACATGGTTATGCCGGAAACAGGCGGTTCAGAAGTTTTGGCGAATTAATAAATATCAACTCGAATGTAAAAGTTTTATTATCCAGCGGCTACAGTTTAAACGGGGAAGCGGAAAAAATAATTAACCGTGGTTGTGTGGGATTTATTCAAAAGCCTTTTACAATACATGAAATCGCCAGCAAGCTTCGGAATATCATCGAAAAAAAAGATAAAGATTATCATTCATTACTTGATTAGTACATCTTAATAGGCCATTTTTATTTCATGTTTTATTGTACTTATTGACCTGTTGATAGTTTTATGTAAAATAACGACATGCACAGAAGAAACCTTCAGGGCAAGCTCCATTCCCTAGCAGAAATACTTTTTTCGATATCTAAAAAACGGGGTCTGCCCCTGCACTTGGAGGAAAAAGCCCTTTTAAAGAATTGGCCTAAAGCGGTTGGCCCGCAAATTGCCATACAAACGAAAGCCGAGGCATTAAAAAACGGAGTTTTATTCATCAAAACCGTTTCTCCCGTATGGGCACATCAACTTCATTTCATCAAAGAAGATATACGCAATAAATTCAATGATATATCAGGCGCAAAGATTGTAAGAGAAATACGTTTTTCCCTGGGGCATGAAACTGATGATTTTCAAAACAACCCTGATGACGTAATTTTTGAAAAAAACTTTTCCTTGAGCGAAAGAGACAATAAAATGATTACCGAATGCACTAAATCTTTCTCCGATCGTGAATTAGCTTCCATTTTCAAGCGCGTTATGCGCGGGGAAATCAGTCGTCGCCGCCAGATTCAAAGCAGGCAAGTTCACGAAAGATAATTTTCATCTCGTTCGTGTAAGTTTTGTCTTCATTATAAATGAAAAGAGGCGCTTCAATTTTCAATTCTTCCCGGGCTGACTTTCTTCCTTCAATCAGAACAAATGATGCGTCTGATAATCTTTCAGAAAATATTAGTTTCATCCTCTTTGGCTCTATTTTATTTTCACGAAACCGGCAGATAAGTTCTGCCATTCTTCCGGCTGGATAAATCGCAAAGACTTTTCCCGAATGCTTCAGCAAATACTTTGCCGCTTCCAGAAATACTTTTAACGACCCGGTTATTTCATGCCTGGCAATGGCTTTCTCGTTATTGGGATTAATTCTCCCCGCGTCCAATTTCCGGTAAGGCGGATTAAAAATTACCGTATCGAAAGAATGTAATTTTAACAAATCAGGCACTTGTCTCGCGTCGGCGTTGATAATTTTAATTTTATCACCCATGGAATTAAGTCCGACATTTTTTTCGGAAAGCGCGGCAAGTTCTTTTTGAATTTCCAGACCGGTAAATTCGATATTTTGAAAACGTTTCGCCGCCAGCAGCAAAATAACTCCACTTCCTGATCCCAGCTCTATCGTTTTCGTTTTCTCTTTTAGAGAAATAAAATGGGCGAGCAAAAGTGAATCCAGGGAAAAACGGTATCCCTTTTTCTTTTGATAAAGGCGCAGGCTTTTGTCAAGAATGACGTCAAGAGTTTCTTCTTGTATCATTTTAAATATTTATTCAGTCAAGTTCATGAATAAATAAGCCACTGCGTAATTTCGGCTCGAACCATGTCGATTTTGGCGGCATCATTTCTCCCGCGTCCGCGACTCTCATTATCTGCTCAACCGAAACGGGATAAAGAGAAAAAGCAACGGCATAATTTCTATCCACCAATTTTTCCAATTCGGCCATGCCCCTTATTCCGCCGATAAATTTAATACGTTCATCCGTGCGCGGGTCAATTATACCAAGTACCGATCCCAGAATATTTGACTGCAGAATTGACGCATCGAGGCTTTCCACGGGATTGTTCTTATCGAAAATATCTTCCTTCGCGGTCAATTTATACCATTTTCCCGCTAAATACATGCCGAAATCATGTATTCGTTGAGGTTTTTTTTCTGTATAGTTTTCCGATATTATGAATTTATTTTTAACTTTTTCCAGGAATTTGTCTTTCGTCAATCCTTTCAAATCCCTTACAACACGGTTATAGTCCATCACGTTCAACTGATCATGAGGAAAAAGCACTGACATTATCATATTGTATTCCCTGATTTCGGCCATTGAATTCCCGTCTTTTATTCTCCTTATTCGCGCGACTTCCGCCGCCGCCGCGGCGCGATGATGCCCGTCCGCAATATAAAGATCATCAATACTTAAAAACTCTTGTTCTATCTTTTTTATCTGTTCGGCATCGTCAACAGCCCACACAGTGTGTGCCACACCATCATCAGCAATGAAATCATAGACGGGACGGCTTGTGGTGACGTTTTGAACAATTTCGTTTATCGATTTTTTGAAGTGGTACGTTATAAATACAGGACCGGTCTGCGCGTTTACGTAATCTATGTGGCGGATGCGGTCTTCCTCCTTGTTTTTTCTGGTGTATTCATGCTTTTTTATCTTTCCCGATTCATATTCATCAGCGCTGACCAACGCGACTATTCCAGTCTGAACGTGAGTTGGCGATTTCTGAGAGTAAATATAAAAAAGAGGCTCTTCATCCTGCTGAAATATTCCTTCTTTTCTCATTTTATAAAAATTTTGTTTTGCCGTTTCATAAATGACAGGATCGCCTTCTTTTATTATGTCCGGCACATCAATTTCCGATTTTTCCACATGCAAAAAGCTGAAAGGATTTCCCGTGACTTTTTTTCGCGCTTCTTCTTTGGACATAACATCATAAGGCAATGATGCGACTTGCGATACATATTTATTACAGGGTCGGATAGCTCTGAACGGAAGTATAACTGCCATAAAAATATTCTCTTGCGCGTGTGATAACATACTGTCATAATCATCGCAACAGATAATATAGAACGCATGAGGAAATATTTAATGGACAACACTCAGGTATTTATTCATGGCTTGGAAAGCACTTCTAAGGGCACTAAGGGCCGCTACTTCCGCGAGCATTTTCCCGACATGATTATTGAGGATTTTTCCGGCGATTTTTACAAACGGATGAACAAACTAACTGATATTCTGAAAGAAAAAAACAACCTTGTCATCGTGGGCTCCAGTTTCGGCGGAGCTATGGCCGTCCAGTACGCGATAAATAATAAATCAAAGGTCAAAAAATTAATTTTACTTGCTCCGGCGATACACTTGCCCGAAATTCTGATTAAATCGGATATCCGGCTTGATTTGCCGGTGATTATATATCACGGAACAAATGACATCGTCGTCAATCCTCGATTGGTAAAGGAAATCTCTTCAAAAATATTCCCGAACATGGAGCACCATCTTGTCGAAGATGACCATCCGCTGACCCAAACCTTCCCTATTTTAGATTGGCATAATCTTTTGAAAGCGGGATAGTCACAAAATATTTTTAAAAAGCGCCAATTATTGCCTTGACAATATTGCCTGCATAACTTAACATTCCGCCAACTTTTTTGCTTCTGCGATATGTCTATGTATTCGAAAAAAATAGTAATTCGCTACAAACCTGATATTGTACAAGAGCCGGTAATCTATCAGCTTGTAAAAAAATACGACCTCGTTTTCAATATTCTCAAAGCCAGAATTTTCCCTCGCCGCGAGGGTGTCATAGTATTGGAATTAAGCGGCACAAAGGATAATTTTGACAAGGGGATACTCTTTTTAAAGGAAATGGGGCTTAAGGTTGAACCCCTTTCCAAAAGCGTAAATCAAAATCCTGACAAATGTGTCCACTGTGGCGCCTGTACCGCTTTTTGTTCTACGGGCGCTTTGTCTTTTGAAATTCAAACCAATAAAGTTATTTTCGACCCGGAAAAATGTAATGGTTGCGAGCTTTGCGTATTCTCCTGCCCGGTGCGGGCAATGGAAATCAGTTTACTTTAGAGTTTGTTATATAATTCTTATGACTTTTACCCGGGCAATGAAAGAATGAAATTACATCAATGAATATAGAAAAAAAGGGATTCGACAACGAAAAGTACATCAAAGAACAGGCCGAAGAAATCCTGAAAAGGGTAAAAAAATTCAATAACAAACTTTATCTGGAATTCGGCGGCAAACTTCTATTTGATTATCACGCCGCGCGCGTTTTGCCCGGTTATGACCCTAATGTTAAAATGAGACTAATCAAGGAGCTTAAAGACAAAGCCGACATTTTACTTTGTATTTACGCGGGCGATATAGAAAGAAAGAAAATCAGAGCTGATTTCGGAATTACTTATGACACTGATGCGATGAAGCTTATTGATGACTTGCGCGGCTGGAATATCAACGTTATGGGTGTGGTCATTACCCGCTTTGAAAATCAGCCATCGGCTGTTTTATTCAAGAACAAACTCGAGCGCCGGAATATCCGCGTTTTTACGCATTCTTACACAAAAGGTTATCCGACAGACGTGGATATGATAGTCAGCGACAGCGGATATGGTGCGAATGAATACATAAAATCGGAGAAACCTCTTATCCTTGTGACAGGACCAGGACCGGGCAGCGGAAAACTGGCTACTTGCCTGTCGCAATTGTATCACGACTATAAAAACGGCATAAAATCCGGTTACGCGAAATTCGAAACATTTCCGATATGGAATTTGCCGCTTAAGCATCCCGTAAACGTCGCGTATGAAGCTGCTACCGCCGATATCAGAGATTTTAACCAGATAGACCCTTTTCATCTGGAAGCATATGGAGAGGCATGCGTGAATTACAACAGGGATATCGAAATATTTCCTGTACTTCAAAGAATTTTGGGGAAAATTGTCGGCAATTCTTCATTTTACAAGTCGCCCACCGAGATGGGTGTCAATCGGGCGGGTTTTTCTATTATCAATGATGATATCACAAAAGATGCCGCCCAGCAGGAGATAATCCGCAGGTATTTTCGCTATCGCTGTGAATACGCCATGGGATTTACAGATTGGGAAACAGTTCAGAGAGTTGAATTATTCATGAATGATTTCAATCTGAAACCTGAAAAAAGAATTGTTGTAAACCCGGCACGCGAGGCAGCTAAAGAAGCCATGGTGCAAAACAGAGGAAGCGAAGGAATATTTTGCGGCGCGGCAATTGAACTTCACGATGGAACTATTATTACGGGAAGCAACTCTCCGTTGATGCACGCCGCTTCCAGCGTAATCATTCACGCGCTTAAACACCTTGCCGACATACCGGAAAAAATAAAATTGCTGTCACAAAACATTACCGATTCTATTGGAAAACTTAAAACTGAAATTCTCGGGGAAACAAACGTCAGTCTTGACGTGGAAGAAGCTTTGATTGCCTTGAGCATAAGCGCCACGACAAATCCCGCCGCGGAGCTGGCACTGGAAAAGCTCAAGGAATTAAAAGATTGTGAAGTTCACATGACACACATTCCCACGCCGGGTGATGAAGCAGGTTTCAGGCGCATGGGGGTTAATTTGACTACGGATCCCAATTTTTCCACTAATAACCTGTTTATAACTTGACACCGCGGCTTACTTGTCCGCTTATTTCCCTGCTTGTTCTTTGGAATCGTCGAGCATCCTGTTTATTTCACCGGGAACTTTCTTGCCTTTTTTGAAGATATCCTTCAAATCGGTGTACATGTTCTTGCTTTTTTCTGAAATATCGCTCATGCCTGCTGAAAGAGTATCTACTGTTTTCCTGATATTTTCAGGATCTTTTATGAAGAAAAACCCGCCTACGGCAAATACCACCAGCAGAATAACCAAAATTACTTGTATTAATTTTTTGAAGACAAAATAGAGTAATATTATGAGTATGAAAGCAATAACCATAATAAGCACGGCAGGGTGCTCGCTGATAAACCCTGAGACAGCATTCATTTTTTATCTCCTCCCTTTTTTTAGGTGAATTTAAACTATTTTGAATACGAAATCCATAGATTTATTTGAACTTGACAAAAGAAATGCCGGCAATTAGATTTGTGAACAATATCCGTTGATTTCTGACGTTTTTCCTTTTTTCTGATTTATTATATTAATCTGGGAGCAAGTGTAATTTGCAAAGTGAACAAAAAATAAAAGTGGCCTTGGCGACATTAGGATGTAAAGTTAATTATTGCGAATCGGCGGCACTGGATGAGGATTTTCGCAATAATAATTTCCTGTCAGTTCCTTTTAACTCCTTTGCTGATGTTTACATTATCAACACCTGCACTGTGACCGCCTATTCCGATTACCAGTCCCGCCAATTGATACGACGCGCAAAAAAAATCAACCGCATGGCAAAAATTATCGTTACCGGATGTTACGCGCAAATAGCTCCCGGGGATATTTCCAGGATTGAAGGTGTTAATCTTATTGTCGGCAACAGCCAAAAAATAATTATCCCGCAATACATTAACAATATACAAAATAATTCTGTGACCGTTATGGTTGACGACATTTTCGCGCAAAAGGAATTTTGTTACATGCCTGTTTCAAGATTTACAGAACGCACCCGCGCCTTTTTAAAAATACAAGATGGCTGTAATTCTTTGTGCAGCTACTGCATCATACCTTTTGCACGTGGAAGGAGCCGTAGTATGTCCCTTGATAAAGTTATATCTGCGGTTACACAATTTATACAACAGCATTATCTCGAAATAGTGCTTACCGGTATTCATCTGGGATACTACGGGCAGGATCTATCTTTCCAATCCAATCTGACTTATTTACTCAAACGCCTGATTGATATAAACGGCAATGCCAGATTCCGGTTGAGCTCTATTGAACCTCGTGAAATAACTGATGAACTGATCAATATTATTTCCGAAGAAAAATCTTTCTGCCGGCATCTTCATATTCCCCTTCAAAGCGGAGACGACAATATTCTCGCCTCAATGAACCGTGATTATGATTCTCACTTCTACAGGCAGTTGATCGAAAAAATCATGGATAAGATTGAAGACATAGCTATCGGTGTTGATGTTATGGTCGGCTTTCCGGGCGAAGGAACAGCCCAATTCAATAATACTTTTAAATTGCTCAGTGATTTGCCTGTCGCCTATCTTCATGTATTTCCTTATTCCGAAAGACCGCACACCGCGGCGCAGAAAATCTATCCCAAAGTACCCGATAAAACCAAGAAAGAACGAGCGGCTACACTCAGAAATCTGAGCTTGCTAAAAAGAGAGAAATTCGCTTCCCGCTTTTTGGGAAAAAAACTCAAGGTATTGGTGGAACAATCAAAAGATAAAAAAACAGGTTTCTTTAAAGGTTTTTCTGACAATTATCTGCCGTTTTTGATACAGTCAAAAAATAACTCTATCGCCAACACGATAGTTGAAGTTCACGCGGAAAAATTCGCGGACGGAAAGTTTTACGGAAAGATATCCAATGGATAAAGAAAGAATCAACTTATTAAAAAAGCTGGAAAAGACGCTTCAGTACCGCTTTGAAGATAAATCTCTTTTGTCAACCGCCCTGACTCATCGTTCCTTCATTAACGAGAACGCCTCATATTCCTTTTCGGATAATGAACGGCTGGAGTTCCTTGGTGACGCAGTATTGGGTCTTTGTGTAAGCGATATTCTCGTAAAAAAATTTTCTGATTTAGCTGAAGGCCAGCTGTCCAAGCTTCGTTCCCACCTGGTAAATGAAAGCTTTTTGGCCGGGCTGGCAATTGATTTTAATATTGGCGATTATCTTTTACTTGGCCATGGAGAAGAACGCTCCGGAGGAAGGGGAAAGATATCTCTTTTAGCCAACTGCATGGAAGCTGTTATCGGCGCGATATACATGGATTCCGATTTTAAAAAAGCTCATTCTTTCGTAAAAAGAATTATCAGTCCTTCCTTGCACAGCAAGTCTTCTCTACTTCAATACATGGATTACAAGACTGCCCTGCAGGAATATTGTCAGGACAAATACAAAACAAAACCCGTTTATACTATCGTACGCACGCAAGGGCCGGAACATGCAATGACGTTTGAAGCGCGGGTAAACATTCCCGGCTTTGCAGTTCATAAAGGACAGGGCAAAAGCAAGAAGGAAGCGGAAAAAAACGCGGCGCAAAATGCATGGATAATTTTGCACAATGAAACAAGATGAATATAAAATAAAAGAAACCAGACCTTTCATCATACCCGTTTTCATCATGAACCGCGGTTGTCCGCAGAGCTGTGTTTTCTGCAATCAGGGTATTTCCGCCGGGTCTTACCCGGCAGATATTACTAGAGAATATTTTGATTTTCATATTCGTAATCACTTAAATTCCCGCAAAAACCAATCATCGGACGTGCAAATAGCTTTTTACGGGGGAAATTTTACCGGGCTTTGTTCTGACTATCAGAAAATGCTTCTCGAATGGGCTAATGCCTATATCGATAGTGGTTATGTAAGTTCTCTGAGAATTTCGACGCGTCCTGATTATATCTCAAGAAGCATTTTAAATACGCTCAAAGAATACAATGTTACAACCGTCGAATTAGGCGCGCAGTCTTTTGTAGATAAAGTTCTTTTTTGCGCTCAACGGGGTCATACCGCGTCACGCATAAATGAAGCCATGGAGCTTTTAAAGGAATTTTCTTTTCAGATTTCTTTGCATTTAATGGCCGGATTGCCCGAAGACTCAAAGGAAGGTTTTATTTATTCTTTGCATAAAACCATGAAAGCAAAACCGGACATGGTACGGGTAAATCCTGTAATTGTTTTCAAAAATACCGTTCTTGCTGATTTCTTTCGCCAAGGAAAATACACACCTCTTGGTATTAGCGAAGCAGTGGACCTATGCGCCTTGGCATACGAGATATTAAATCCCGCGGGTGTCCGTATTATCAGATTCGGCCTTCACCTGAGTGATGAAATGAAACAAGAGGGCGCTGTATTGGCCGGTCCGATTCACGAATCTTTTGGTTCACTCGTACTTTCCGCGATTTACCTGAAGCGGACTATCGCCTTGTTAGCCGATGTAAAACCAGTCACAGGTAAAATCCGTTTTTTATTATCTCCTCACGATATTTCTAATTTCACCGGTTTTCGCAAAAGCAATATTGAAACAATACATAAAGTATATCCGTCGGTTAATTTTGTTGTGGAATCATCTCTTTCTCAGCATAGGGGTAATATTTCCGTTTATTCCGGCAATTATGAGATAATATCCGCCAATTTGTCAGGTATCGCTTAAAATAATTATTACGGGAAATATCAATAATGATGTTCAAATCAGGATTTATAGGAATAATCGGCCGTCCGAACGTTGGGAAGTCCACTTTTTTTAACGCGATTATCGGTGATAAAATTTCCATTGTAGCCGACAAGCCGCAGACTACCAGGAATAAAATTACCGGTATCAAAAATTATGATGATGCCCAATTGATTTTTCTTGACACACCCGGTATGCACAGGCCGAAAACCCCTCTGAACCGCGCCATGGTACAGGCAGCGGTAGAAACAATCGCCGACGCCGATTTGCTCATTGTGCTGACCGAAGCGAATATTGACACGCACCCACATGATTTATTTCTTTTCGAATCACTTGAACGTGTCACTGCGCCCGTTTTTCTTGCTATCAACAAAATTGACCTGGTCGAAAGGCAAAAGCTTTTACCGATTATTGATAAATTCAGCAAGATCTACAATTTTAAGGAAATATTTCCCGTTTCTGCTCTAAAGAAGAAAGGTATAGATGAATTATTAGAGACGGTAAAAGATATCCTGCCACAGGGGCCACGTTACTTTCCTGCTGACATTCTTACCGATGCCACGGAGCGCTTTATTGCCGCCGAGTTTATTCGCGAAAGAATAACAATCTTAACCAAACAGGAAATCCCCTATTCCAGCGCTGTTACCGTGGATTTATTTAAAGAAAATGAAGAAAAGAATATCATTCACATCACCGCCACAATAAACGTGGAAAAAGAATCTCAAAAAGCGATAATGATTGGGAAAAAAGGTTCCATGCTAAAAACAATAGGAACACAGTCCAGATTACAAATGGAAAAACTTTTTGGAGCGAAGGTTTTTCTGGAACTTTTTGTGCGAGTTAGCAAAGACTGGACAAGTTCTGGCAGAATGTTGCGGGAGATGGGAATAAAAAAATCTCCATCTTGATTTTATTAACCGGTAATTATTATAACTTTTTAGCCATAATATTCGGGATTTACAAATGCAGTCAAAACCTTTTGTAGCCATAATCGGCAGGCCTAATGTGGGCAAGTCAACTCTTTTTAACCGTATTGCGGGAAAGAAAAAAGCTATCATCATTGATGAACCTGGCGCGACAAGAGACCGGAATTACACGGACTGTGTCTGGCATGGCAAGCCTTTCGTTCTTATTGATACCGGTGGTTTCGAGCCATCTTCAGAAGAAATGATCTTTATTCAAATGCGTGAACAAACCAATCTGGCAATTGAAGAAGCCGATATCATAATTTTTTTGTTAGACGCCAGAGACGGACTTACTCCATCGGACATAGAAATATCGCGGCAACTTCGAGGCAAGGGCAAAAAAGTATTTTTTGTAGCTAATAAAGTGGATGGCGACCGGCATGAAGAATTGCTCAATGACTTTTACCGGATCGGCATTGACGATATTTATTCTATTTCCGCACTACACGGCCGGGGAGTTGCGGAGCTCATGAATTCTGTAACAAAGGAGTTTAAGGAAGGCGAAGAAGATACTTCAGCCAGTGACGACCGGATAAATATCGCGATTGCCGGCAAACCTAATGTGGGAAAGTCATCTTTAGTTAACCTTATTTGCGGGAAGGAAAGAACCATTGCCAACCCCGCTCCGGGCACTACACGCGACGCCATTGATATGCAAATAAAGGTGCACGGCAAGAATTACCTGCTTATCGACACGGCGGGTATTCGCAGAAAAAATAAAATCAGCATGACCTTGGAAAAATATAGCGTTGTACAGGCATTGAAATCCGTTAATCGGTGTGATGTTGCTCTCATACTTATCGATGCCGAAGAAGGAATAACCGAACAGGACGCGAAAATAGCCGGTCTTGCCCATGAACGCGGTAAAGCATCTATTATCGTAGTCAACAAATGGGATAAGATTGAAAAAGATAATTCCACCACCGGAAAATATATAACAGACATCAGGGATAAACTTAAATTTATGGATTACACACCCATTATGTTTATTTCCGCCCTAACCGGGCAAAGAGCGCCAAAAATTTTTGAACATATAAACATCATTTATGAACAGTATACAAAAAGAATAGACACGTCTGCGTTAAATGAGCTTCTAGAGAATTTTATTAAAAGAAATCCTGTGCCTCGTCATCATAACAAGGAAATGCGGATTTTTTACGCGACTCAGGTCGATATCAAACCTCCTTCCTTCGTTTTTTTTGTTTCCAATCCTGAAGGAATTCACTTTTCCTATGAACGCTATCTGACAAACCAAATACGCTCCTCGTTTGGTTTTGATTTTGTGCCGCTTAAGCTCATCTTCAGAAAAAAGCGTTGATTAGTATTTTTTACGATTCTTTACAGATAATAAATTGACAGTAACTTACATTTCTCTTATATTTTATTTAAACATTAATGACGGGAGATTTTATTGATACATTTCCGTAATATAAGTTTATCTTTTTTAGATAAAAAATTGTTTACCAATATGTCCTGGACGATACATCCGGGCAGCAAAACTGGTCTTGTTGGCGATAACGGCACGGGGAAAACGACTCTTTTCCGGTTGATATTGCAGCAGTTGCCTGTTGATGAAGGCTTCATCGATATTCCGGACAGAAATAAAAAAATGATAGGGTATCTCCCCCAGGATCTGGTGGAATTGGATAATATTACCCTGATAGATTTTCTTAAAAGAAAAAGCGGCATATCCAATCTGGAGGAGTCAATTTACAATCTTGAGCAGCAGATATCACGAACCAGTCTCAACACGGAAGCCTACAACAAGCTGGCAAAAGCTTATGCGCAAACCTCTGACATATATGCTTCACTAGACGGATATAACTTTGAAACTCGCGCTAAACAAATGCTTAAAGGATTCGGGTTTAGCATTGAAGATTTCAGAAGAAATTGCGCGGATTTTTCCGGCGGCTGGAAAATGCGCATTTTGTTGGCATCCATTTTATTAATGCGTCCGGATATAATGCTTTTAGATGAACCAACCAACCATCTCGATACGGAAAGCATGGAGTGGCTGGAAAATTATCTGAAGGATTATGAAGGAACTTTAATCGTCATATCTCATGACCGCTTCTTCCTCGATAAGATTGTGCAGCAAATTGCGGAAATATCTTCATGTCGTGTTTCAATTTACAAAGGTAATTATTCGTATTATCTGAAAGAAAAAGAAAGGCGGCTTGAAGCGCTGAAAAAAGAAATGGAGCTTCAAAAAGCCAAAATCAAAAAGACAGAGAGGTTTATTGAAAGGTTCCGCTACAAGGCAACAAAAGCCGCCCAGGTACAAAGCCGCGTAAAAATGCTCGATAAATTCCAGGAAATCAATCCTGAATCGAAATCAAAGACAATTTCCATGAAATTTCCGGAAAGTAAAAAAAGCGCCAAAGAAGTAGTTAAAGTTCTTGGCCTTAGCCATAATTATGGCAGTGTAAATGTTTTTTCCGGATTGAATTTTTCGCTTTTTCGTTCAGATAAAGTTGCTTTCGTCGGAGTTAACGGCTCGGGCAAGTCAACCTTAGCCCGCCTGCTGAGCCGTACTGAACAACCAGCATCCGGATTAGTTCAATATGGTGATGACGTAAATATGGCTTTCTTTTCTCAGGAAAGCGCGGACAATCTTAACTACAGAAACAATATTTGGGAAGAAGTTAATACTGTTCAGACAAAGGCAAACGATCAGGACAAACGAAACTTGCTCGGCGCTTTCCTTTTTTCGGGCGATGATATCTTCAAGCCCGTATCTATTCTTTCCGGCGGTGAAAAATCACGTCTTGCCCTTTTAAAAATAATGCTGCTCGACACAAACTTCCTTATTTTGGATGAACCTACAAATCATCTTGATTTAAAAACAAAGGAGATTTTTCAGGAGGCATTAATTAAATATCACGGAACCGTCGCCATAGTATCGCATGACCGTTATTTCCTTGATCATCTTATAAACAAAGTCTTCGAGCTCAGAGACGGACGCATTTTTGATTATCTCGGAAATTATTCATATTTTATTGAAAAAAGAAGCCAGGCAAACGCTGCCGCCGACTTTAATAAACCTTCAGAGTTACCGACTGATGAAAAGTCTTTCAGAAACAAAGAAAAGAAAAGGATGCAGGCAGAGGAAAGAAACAGGATTTACAAAATTAAAAGCAGTTGGAAAAAAGACATTTCATCTATGGAATCAAAGATAGAACATCTTGAAGAAATAAAAATGGAATATGAATCCTCTCTTTGCGACCCCGCGGTTTTAAAAGATTCGGCAAAGGTTAAGATTGCGCAAATTGAATTAAGTAAAATAGCTTCTCAGCTTGAAGATTTGTATAACGAATGGTCCAAAATCGACTCAAAACTCGAACAGATTAAAAACTCAAATAACCTTGATTAGACGATAATTAAGCCCCGTCAAGCATCGGCTTTTCCATATTCTGGAACCAGGTAGCCGGGTCAGTCAGAAATTCTTCTGTCTCCCGTAAAGACAGGAGATGGCTTCTTTCTATGGATGCGAGTAAATTAAAAAAGGCTTTTTCTTTCGGATCAGTGCTCTCTTTCTCCATCTTTGTGTACAGAGCCACTCCTCTAGCCTCAAAATCAATTGCTGTTCTGATTGCCTTCAAATCATCGTCGTTGCCGACAATGCGCGCTGATTTCTTCCCAGCCATTGATATTAATATATTATCCGTCAATGATTTTTTTACTTTCAGAGGAACGCTTGCCGGCCATTTTTTGTTTTGTTCCCACTTGCTATGCAATTTCTTCAATACATCGAAATGTTCTTTCTCTTCATCGGCAATTTGCTTGAACATATTTTTCCCTGCCAGATTCTTTGTCCTTCGGGCGTTGGCCAGGTAAAAATCCCTTTCTCTTTGCTCGTTTTCCAGGGCGAATTCCAATGCATTCATCCTTTTATCCATCTAAGTTTCCTCCTTGCGCGAATGTTCAAGTAATCGTCTTTTCGTTTTCATTATAAAAGATATTGTTCATCAGGGCAACACGTTTTTATTTTGATTATTATTCACGCTCATACTATCAATACTTAATTGACAGTGACACTAATCGCTCACATCACACATGTACTCCGCGACGTTATTGCATAAATCGGAAATGCGCTCCAAATGCAGCAGCATTTCCACAAAAATAGGGCCTGCTTCAGGGTCGCAAAGACGTTTATGAAACCTTTCAAGGTGGTTATCTCTTGCTTCTTTAACCTTAGTATCAACTTCTTCTTCCCTGACGATAACGTCCATATTCTTTTTATCATCGGCCTTTTGCACTATAGATACCGTATCATCAAAATTATCGCTAACCAGTTGAATTATTTCTTTTAATTCATTTTCTCCGCATTCGCTGAATTTTATTTTCTTTTCGGCTTTTTGTGCGTCCAATTTGGCTATGCTCAGCACATGGCTTCCAATGCTTTCAATATCGTTGGCCATAGCAGTATACGCGAATATTTTTTTCGAAAGTTGCTCAGACAAATTCTGTGAGGATACTTTCCAGAGATATTGCACTATATGAGCACGAATATCGTTAACGACCATTTCTATATAAGAAAGGTCTTTTTCCCTTCCCTCCTGATAGCTTTCGATCATCCTGATACTGTTTAAATATATTTTCTGCACCAGGTTGAATTGCCGCTGCAATTCTTTATGCACGTTTTCCAGCGCTTTTTGCGGATTATACATGTCATGTTCGTTCAGGTATTCAGGCCAGACAGAGAGTATTTCATCATCCCCCGGCAGTAATTTATTAATCATAGCGGCAAAAGGCGCAAGCAAAAAAATAAAAATGAAAACAATCACCAGATTAAGCATAAAATGCGCGAGGGCAATCTGCTGGGCTACACTTGAAGACATGGTTTGCAAGAACTGAACAAACGGTGTCAAAAAAATGAAACATAAGCCTATACCGACGCATTTGAAGATAAGATGAGATATGGCTGTTCTTTTTCCACTTTTTGTTGCCACAGTTCCGGCCAGCAGAGCGGTAACGCTGGTGCCGATATTCGCGCCCATAATCACCGGTACGGCGTTGTGCAGTGAAACCAGATCCTGTTGAGCCAATAAAACCATGATGCTTATGGGGATCGCTGACGCCTGCACTATACCGGTAACTGCAATACCTATTCCCATTCCCAGCAGAGGATTTTGCGTTTTAGTAAATATTTCGATAAAAGCATGAGATTCTTTCAGCGGTTCAACTGATTTACTGACAAGCTCCAGTCCAAAAAATATCAGACCAAAATAAAATATTATTTCTCCGGCAATCTTTGATTTCCCTTTCCCGACCAACCATAATAATCCCCCCAGCGTAATAATCAGGGGCGATATTTCCGTAAAGCGCCAAATGACAAATTGGACAGTTAAAGTTGTGCCGATATCAGTCCCAAGAATAATTGCCAATGAATTGGAAAAACTTATAAGCCCCGCGCTTACCAGGCCGATTGTTAGCGCCGTGGAAGCCGAAGAGCTTTGAAACATTATCGTCGTAAGTACTCCTGTAAAAAATCCATATAGAGGTTTTTCAACGATATACTTTACATATTGTCTTATCCGGACATTGATTAAATTCTGCACGGACGATGAAAGACGCAGAATACCGATGAGAAATAGAATTATTCCGCTAACCGCGATGATGAATTCCTGCATTTACTGTCGCAATCCGCCTTCTGATGTATTTAAGGTTAATATAACCTCTGTTATTTCTAATATAGATTTAACGAGACCATGCAATTTAAATCATCTTGTGAGTAAGGGATATTTCCGCGCCGTCTTTTCTTTTTCAACATCCTGATAAATAATTTTCGAATACAATTAATTTTAAGACCGCAGCATTCCTGATATTATTTTTTTTGTTAAGCTGCCGTCTCTAAATTACTTCATTTACACATCGTTATTTATTTTAGCTTCATGTTAAAGGTAGATACTTTTCCGGTGTCTCTCGCCTTGATTTGCAGACGCAGTACTTTCGCTGATTTTGCTTCTCCCGGGTATAAGATATATCCGTATGCCAGCTCGTTGGGTTTTACCGCCCGGTATTGCAATGACCGGTGCTGTAAATCCTTTTTTATTTTTTTCTGGACATCCGCATAATGTTCACCCATTCCATGTGCTCCTCCGGTAACCGCTCCCGCGGCCGCTCCTACTGCCGCGCCTTTTCCCATGGCTTCCCCGACATTAGTACCTGTGACAATTCCTATTGCCGCTCCTACTACCGCTCCTGCGGCGCCCAGCAACAATGCTCCCTTAGCGGCTTCGGGCATTACGCGTCCCAATTCAGTACTTTTCGATATGCGGTCATAGGCCAGCTCCTGGTCAAGTATCGGCCAAACATTACTGTCATCATCAATTAAAAAAGTCTGCTCGGCAACGATAATCAGGTTATGCTCGCTGCGGTTATCGAATACTACCTGGACAGGCAGGATTCCTCCGGCGCGTATATCAAAGCCAAAAGCCTCTTTGGCATCACGCGCATCCGTAAACGCCCGCGCCGCGATTATCGCCCCATCAACGTTCACCGCGTTGGGGCTGCTTTCGGGCATTTGAAAAGGAGCAACCTGCCTTTCGTAACTCGCACAACCGATATATATCAAAAGGCAGCTAAATACCGCCACAATCGCCATGTATTTAATTATTCTCGCCATTATCCCCTCCCCGTCCATAAGGGCTTATTATTTTATTATTTAATAATGACAAATTTAACACCAAACCACAAGCAATATAATGAGGATAAGAAACTAGATCAAGCGCAATACTTTAAATTAAATAATTACTTAAAATCTTTTTATAAAATATTTGTTGAAATGCAGATAGAATATTGTTATATTTCACGTAATTTTGAATATAGTACGCCATAAAAACAGTCAATCTTACCTAATAGTTTCTAACCCGGTATTTAGGGAGATAATGTTTTGAAGGACGACATACAGTCAGCGCTTTCTTATTGTTTTTTCCGGAATCCGGATATTTTGACTGCTGAAGGCACTCAACGCCCCTGGAATCAGAAAAAACTTGTCAACAAGTTAAACCATCTTAATTTCATCGATAGCTATGCGCATCTTATTTGCCGTCATAGAGAATCAAGCAGACTTATTTTAATAAAAGCGTATCCTCAGCCATGCGTGAAGGATGTGCTTTCCTGCCGTCTTGACCTCACTGAAAAAATGTCAGACTTTCAAAATCAATTTATTATAGAGGTTTTGATGATAGATGATGGCCTTATTGCCGCCATCGCGCAAACTGAATTAATCAGCATGGAAGAAGATTTATGCACAATAAAATTGCCTGACCAGGCGCGTTTAATTCAGACACGCAAAACGCGGCGATATTATTGCCGCGATATAATTTGTGAGTTATCTCAAAACGGCCTTCGCAGGAAGGGCGCGCTTGTCGATTTTACCCCTATGGCCATGTCTGTTATCGTTTCTGACCTTGAAGGCTTGAGCGGATTTGATTTGAAGCAAAATATCCATATCGATTTATCCAACGAACAAACCAATATTTTTTCCGGGCCCTGTATTTGTATCCGTAACGGCATGGACACGCCGGATGGCCGCGTTGTATTTTCCCCGACACAAACAAAGATGGAAAGATTTCCCAAAAGAAAAATGCGTAATCCG
>DSAV01000093.1 GCA_011046295.1 Deltaproteobacteria bacterium
AACGACAATAGAACCAACCATACAAAGTTAAGGAGGTAAAGAGAGATGGCGAAGAAAAAATTTGAAAGGACCAAGCCGCATTTGAATATCGGGACAATCGGTCATGTTGATCACGGTAAAACGACATTGACCGCTGCGATTACCAAGCATCTGTCAAAGAAAGGCTTTGCCGAGTTCCGCGCGTTTGATTCTATCGATAACGCTCCTGAAGAGAAGGAAAGAGGTGTTACGATCAATATTTCGCATGTGGAATATGAAACAGAAAAAAGGCATTATGCGCATGTCGACTGCCCCGGCCACGCTGACTATGTTAAGAATATGATTTCAGGCGCCGCGCACATGGATGGGACCATCCTCGTTGTTGCCGCCTCCGACGGGCCGATGCCGCAGACCCGTGAACACATTCTCCTGGCTAGACAGGTTCAGGTTCCTTACATTGTCGTTTTCCTAAATAAAGTCGATTTGGTTGATGATCCTGAACTTCTTGATTTGGTGGAACTGGAATTAAGAGAACTTCTGAATCAGTACGAATTTCCGGGTGACAAAATACCCATTATCAGGGGATCTGCCCTGAAGGCTTTGGAAACGGATGATCCTGAGTCTCCGGACTCCAAGCCCGTTTGGGATTTAATGAAAGCTGTTGATGAATACGTTCCGGAACCAAAACGTGATGTGGATAAGCCCTTCCTTATGCCTGTCGGTGATGTCTTCACTATTTCCGGTCGTGGAACAGTTGTGACGGGAAGAGTTGACAGAGGTATTGTTAAAATTGGTGAAGAAGTTGAAATTATCGGTATTCGTCCCACTATTAAAACGGTTGTAACCGGCGTGGAGATGTTTCGCAAGACTTTGGATGAAGGACAGGCGGGAGACGATGTTGGTTTGCTCATCAGAGGCATCAAGCGAGAAGAAGTCGAAAGAGGACAGGTTGTAGCCAAACCGGGATCCATTACACCACATACGAAGTTTGAAGCAGCAGTTTACGTACTTACCAAAGAAGAAGGCGGACGCCATACGCCGTTTTTCTCCGGTTACCGGCCGCAGTTTTATTTCCGGACGACGGACGTCACTGGTGTGGCCACACTGCCGGAAGGTGTGGAAATGGTTATGCCCGGCGATAATGTCAAAATGACGGTGGAGTTGATTACCCCTATTGCGATGGAAGAGCAGCTCAGATTTGCTATCCGCGAAGGCGGCAGAACAGTAGGCGCCGGAGTCGTAAGTAAAATAATAGAGTAAACACGGAATTAGGTTATCAGTTAGATGAAAGACCAGAAAATTAGAATTCGCCTCAAAGCTTACGATTACAAATTATTGGATCGTTCTGTTGAAGAAATAGTAGAAACCGCAAAAAGGACCGGCGCGCGCGTTGCCGGTCCTATACCTATTCCCACGGAAATAAACAAATATTGCGTAAATCGCTCACCGCACGTGGATAAAAAATCCCGTGAGCAGTTTGAAATTCGCACCCATAAAAGATTAATTGATATTGTCGAACCTACGCAAGCGACAGTGGATGCGCTGATGAAATTGGATCTTTCCGCCGGAGTGGATGTAGAAATTAAAGCGTAGGGATTTTTTTATTAATATTGGAAAATGGCGGAAGGTAAAACCATTTTTCTTGCCGATAGTATTGGCTTTATTTTTTAAAAAGTTGGAAGATGATGAGTAAGGGAATAATCGGGAAAAAATTGGGAATGACGCAAGTATTTGGCGAAGATGGGTCCGCTGTCGGCGTTACGGCTTTTGAAGTTGAACCGTCAATAGTTGTGCAGGTAAAAACAAAGGATAAAGATGGTTATGACGCCATCCAATTAGGTTACGGGCGTAAAAAACAAAAGAGGGTAACAAAACCGTTGCAGGGACATTTCAAAAAAGCGGATAAAGGCAACTTCCGCATACTTAAAGAAATTCCCGCCGAAGCCGGAAACTATGAGGTAGGGCAGGAAATCAGCACAGAGATTTTTCAGGTCGGTGATTTTGTGGACGTTATGGGGACTTCCAAGGGCAAGGGGTTTGCTGGGGTTGTTAAAAGACACGGTTTCCACGGTGGCCGCGCTTCACATGGTTCAATGTTCCACCGGGCGCCCGGTTCCATCGGAGCAAGCGCCGATCCCTCGCGTGTTTTTAAAGGGACGAGAATGGGCGGCCAAATGGGAAATGTGAAAAAGACGATACAAAATTTACAGGTATGGCAAATTCGCCCCGATATGAATCTCTTGTTATTAAAAGGTTCTGTTCCGGGTAGCAGAAATGGCTTCGTTTTGATTAAACAAGCAAAGAAAAAAGTGCTTAAGTCACTGGAGTTATAAAGATGGCAGTAGCGGATGTTTTTAATATTGAAAAGAAAAAAGTTTCTCAGCTGGAGCTCAACGATGCGGTCTTTGGCGTACACCCGAACGAAGCAGTCATTTATGATGTTGTAAAAATGCAGCTGGCGTCGCGCCGTTCGGGAACAGCTTCAACAAAAACCAGAAACGCTATTAGCGGCGGCGGAAGAAAACCCTGGCGTCAAAAGGGAGCAGGAAGAGCGAGAGTAGGGACGACGAGGTCTCCGCTCTGGAGGGGCGGTGGTATTGTTTTTGGTCCCCATCCGCGCGATTATTCATTTAATGTGCCCAAAAAAGTCCGCAAGAAAGCTTTAATTGGCGCGCTTAGCATGAAGATGAAGCAGGAAAAAATTTTGATTATTAATGAATTTCCGATGGAAAAAATAAGCACACGAGCGTTTAAGGATGTTGTTGATCTTTTCGATCTGAAAAAAGCGCTTTTTGTTCTGGATGGTAATAATGATAATCTGCAAAAATCGTCACGCAATATAAAAAATATCAAAATGATAAAATCGGAAGGGATTAATGTTTACGACATTTTGAATCATGAACATCTGGTGCTTTTGGAGCCTTCCGTAAAGAAGCTTGAAGGAGCATTGCTGGGATAATGGAAGCACATCAGGTTATTAAAAGAATCTTGCTTACGGAAAAAAGTACGGCTGCCCGCGATCAATCCAACAAGTATTTTTTTGAAGTAGACCGCCGCGCCAACAAAATGGAGATAGAAAAGGCAGTGGAAAAAATATTCAATGTAAAAGTTGTCAACGTCCGCGTTATGCAGGTTTTAGGTAAGAAGAAGAGGATGGGGCGTGTTATGGGACAGAAGAGGTCGTGGAAAAAAGCAATTGTTACTTTAGTCGCGGGCAACCGCATAGAAGTTACCGAAGGCGCGTAAGCTTATTTGAGGGATTTAGATAATGGCTATTATTAAATATAAACCGACATCACCGGGCAGAAGATTTCAGAGTGTTTCGGACTTTGCAGAAATTACTTCTTCGGATCCGGAAAAAAATCTGCTTAGGCCTTTGAAGAAAAGCGGCGGCCGCAATGCGTATGGACGTATTACCGCCAGGCATATCGGTGGTGGTCATAAAAGAAAATACCGTGTCGTTGATTTTCGCAGGAATAAGCAAGATATTCCTGCCAAGGTTGCCGCTGTTCAGTATGATCCCAACAGATCGGCAAGAATAGCATTGCTCAATTATCGTGACGGCGAAAAAAGGTACATTATTGCGCCTGCGCAAATCAAAGTTGGCGACACGATAATAAGCGGGGAGAAAGCGGATATCAGGCCCGGTAATGCGATACCGCTGAAACATATTCCTCTGGGATCTTTAATCCACAATGTGGAATTAAAGGTTGGCCGGGGCGGGCAACTGATACGCTCAGCCGGCGCATACGGGCAATTAATGGCGAAAGAAGGAAGCTATGCGCAGGTCAGGCTTCCGTCCGGCGAAGTCCGTAAAGTATTTATTGAGTGTATGGCAACTATCGGACAGATAGGCAATATCGAGCATGAAAATATAAGTCTGGGAAAAGCCGGCCGCACTCGTTGGCTGGGCAAGCGCCCGCATGTGCGCGGAGTCGTTATGAATCCTGTAGACCATCCCATGGGGGGTGGTGAAGGAAGATCTTCAGGAGGTAGGCATCCCTGCACTCCTTGGGGTGTTCCGACAAAAGGGCATAAAACCAGGAAAACAAAGAAAACAGACAAATATATCATTAAAAGAAGAGGTAAATAAATCGTGGCGCGTTCGATAAAAAAGGGCCCGTATATAGAAGAAAAACTGCTGGCCAGAGTAAGGAAAATGGAAGCAGAGAGCAGTAAAAATGTGATTAAGACATGGTCACGTCGTTCTACAATAACGCCGGAGTTGATAGGTTACACATTTGCGGTACATAACGGGAAGAAATTCATTCCTGTTTATGTTACGGAAAACATGGTTGGTCATAAACTGGGGGAATTCGCTCCGACCAGAACTTTTTATTCTCATTCCGGTGACCGCAAGACAAAAGTCCGCACTTAGCGGGACGGCATAAGCCGGATATTTTTGGAGTTGAAAGAATATGGAAGCAAAAGCAGTCGCAAAATATATAAGAATGTCGCCGCAGAAAGTCCGGCTTGTGGCTGATTTGGTTAGAGGGAAGAAAGTGCAGGAAGCCAACAATATCCTGCTTTATACAAGGAAGTACGCTGCGGGTGTCGTGGCTAAAGCTCTGAAATCAGCAATGGCAAATGCCGCGCAGAACCCGAATATTGACGAAAACATTCTGTATGTGAAAGAAATATTTATTGATCAGGGTCCGGTCTTGAAAAGATGGAGGGCTAGAGCGCAGGGTAGAGCGGCCGGCATTAAGAAGAGGACTTCCCATATAACGATAGTTTTGGACGAAAGGTAAGGAGGGTGCAATATTGGGGCAGAAAGTAAACCCGATAGGATTGAGACTGGGTTATATTAAAAAGTGGCAGTCAATTTGGTATTCCGATAAGAACTACGGCGAGATGATTCATGAAGACGTGAAGATAAGGAAATACCTTAAGAAGAAGCTGTACAATGCCGGAATTTCCAAGATTGAAATAGAAAGGGCAGCCAATAAAGCAAAAGTAAATATTTATTCGGCACGGCCCGGAGTGATTATTGGGAAGAAAGGTTCGGAAATAGAAAAGCTGAAGGCTGATGTGGAAAAGTTTTCCAAATCTGAAATTATTATAAATATTCTTGAAGTACGCAAGCCGGAGATTGACGCGCAATTAGTGGCGGAAAATGTCGCCATGCAGTTGGAAAGAAGAGTCGCTTTTCGCCGGGCAATGAAAAAATGCGTTGGTTATGCCCTGAAATTCGGCGCGAAAGGAATTAAGATCACCTGCTCCGGCAGGTTGGGAGGGGCGGAGATGTCACGATCCGAATGGTATCGCGAAGGCCGTGTTCCGCTGCACACGTTGCGCGCTGATATTGATTATGGTTTCACGGAAGCTCATACAGCATACGGGCTTATTGGAGTTAAAGTTTTGATTTTCCATGGCGAGGTATTGCCGGAAAAAAACGACAAGAACAAGATGGCGGCTTAAATTAAAAAATTCGTCATGAATAAGATTAAGTTGTAATTGCTGATAAGGATTGATGGCTTATGTTAATGCCGAAAAGAGTAAAATACAGAAAAGTACAAAAAGGACGAATGGGGGGAAAGGCCACCAGGGGTGGCCAGGTAAGCTTTGGTGATTATGGACTTCAAGCCGCTGAATGCGGGTGGATTACTTCCAGGCAAATAGAGGCGGCACGTGTGGCAATGACGCGTCACGTGAAACGTGGCGGTAAAATATGGATTAGAGTGTTTCCCCATAAACCGGTCACAAAGAAACCCGCGGAGACGCGTATGGGAAAAGGGAAGGGGTCTCCCGAAGGATGGGTTGCCGTGGTCAAACCCGGGGCGGTTCTCTACGAGATGGAAGGAGTAACAAAAGAGGTTGCAAGGGAAGCTTTCCGTCTTGCCGCGCATAAATTACCGATTGCGACAAAGTTTTTAGCAAGGGAGACATCTGGTGAAAATTAAGGAAATCAGAGCTTTCGAGATTGACGAGCTTAAAAAAAGAAAGTCCGAACTGGCTGAAGAGCTTTTCCGGCTGAAAATCCGGCACGCTACGGAAAAAATTGATTCGACCGCCATGCTCAGCAAGTTGCGAAAGGATATTGCGCGCGTCAAAACGGTGCTGAAGGAAAAGGAGGTTGCGACGTAAATGGCGGAAATAGGCATTAAACGCATTATTAAAGGTATCGTTGTCAGCGATAAGATGGACAAGACAATAATTGTTAAATCAGAGCGTATGATAAAGCACCCTGTTTTTCAAAAGTATGTACGTAGACATAAAAAGTATAAAGCCCACGACGAAGATAATCAATGCAGAGTTGGGGATAAAGTCGTGATTATTGAATCGCGTCCCCTGAGCAAAGATAAGCGCTGGCGTATGTTGGAAATTACGCAGAAGGCGAAATAAAGCCGAGAAATACCGGGCAGGCAAGACAGTTTTATTGGAGTTGGTTATTTATGATTCAGATGCAATCAATATTGAATGTTGCGGATAATTCCGGCGCAAAAAAGGTGGCCTGTATTAAGGTACTAGGTGGCTCAAAACGCCGTTACGCTAGCTTGGGAGACGTTATTGTTGTTTCAGTGAAAGAGTCAATACCCAATTCCAAGGTGAAAAAAGGCGACGTGATGAAGGCGGTCATTGTGCGAACGGCAAAAGAAGTAAAAAGGGCCGACGGTTCCTATCTTAAATTTGATGATAACTCGGCTGTGTTGATTACGAACCAGATGGAACCTGTTGGCACTAGAATTTTCGGTCCCGTTGCCCGTGAATTGAGAGCAAAACAATTTATGAAAATTGTATCTCTGGCACCCGAGGTTTTATAAAGTTATTTAAACGGTGAAAAAATGAGTCTGAATAAATTTAAAAAAGGAGATATGGTTAAAGTGCTTTCCGGTAAAGATAAAGGAAAAACCGGTAAGGTGCTTAAAACCATTCCTGATAGAGAAAGGATAGTAATAGAAAAAATTAATATTGTTAAGAGACACAGAAGGCCCGATCAAAAATCCAAAGGTGGCGTTCTGGAAAAGGAGAGTTCAATTCATGTTTCTCAGGTAGGCCTTATGTGCTCTAAATGCAACACCCCGGTCAGGATAAGAAGCAAAAAACTAGAAGACGGGAAAAAAGTGCGCATTTGCGTAAAATGCGGCGATGTTATCAACGTAGGTTAAAAAATGGCCAGATTAAAAGAGTATTATTCAAAAACGGTGATTCCGGCTCTGACAAAGGAATTTAATTATAAAAATCCGATGCAGGTGCCCAAAATCGTGAAAATAGTTGTCAATATGGGTTTGGGAGAAGCTATTCAAAATGCTAAAATTTTGGAAAGCGCAGTACAGGATTTGGCGATGATTACAGGCCAGAAGCCTATAGTGACTAAAGCGAAGAAGTCGATCGCGACGTTTAAGTTAAGACAGGGTATGTCGGTGGGATGCAGTGTCACTTTGAGGAAGGAAGTCATGTACGAATTTTTTGACCGCCTCGTGAATGTTGCGCTGCCTAAAGTAAGGGATTTTCGGGGCATATCAGCTAATGCTTTTGACGGCAGGGGAAATTTCTCTGTCGGATTGCAGGAACAGATCATTTTTCCTGAAATAGATTATGACAAGGTGGAAAAAATTAAAGGCATGAATGTCACGATTGTGACTACGGCAAAAACAGACGCAGAAGCGCGGGCATTATTAAAAAATATGGGAGTGCCTTTCAAAAATTAAGAGAAAATCCGGAGGGGTTTGGAGTGGCAAAAAAGTCGCTGGTTGCAAAAGCCAAAAGAAAAATGAAGTTCGCGGTAAGAGAATATAACCGCTGTGCCATTTGCGGCAGGCCGAGAGCTTATTATAGAAAATTTGACATGTGCAGAATTTGTTTGCGGAAGCTTTCTTCGCATGGAGAGCTTCCTGGTGTTATAAAATCAAGCTGGTAATTCTGGTTTAAGGAGTAAAGCATGGGGATGACTGATCCTGTAGCTGATATGTTAACAAGAATAAGAAACGCGAATAAGGCAAGGTTTGCCAATGTAAATGTTTTTGCATCTGGGATGAATACTAATATCGCCAAGGTATTGAAAAAGTCCGGATATATATACGGATACGAAAACGTAAAAGATGAAAAAGGAAGGCCGGCATTAAAGGTAGTGCTGAAATATCCTGACGCCAAAAGCAGGGTGATTACAGATATAAAGAGAGTCAGCAAACCCGGACGCAGGGTTTATGTATCCTCGGATAGAATACCCAAGACATTGAACGGCCACGGCATTTCGATTCTTTCCACTCCGCGCGGCGTGATTACGGATGAAGAAGCGAGACAGTTGAATGTGGGAGGCGAGGTTCTTTGTCAGGTATGGTAGTTTTTGAAGTTGTATATAAATATTTAATGGAGTGCTCGTAAATGTCGAGAATAGGTAGAAAACCCATAACATTTTCAAAGAATGTGAAAATTAGCCAAAGCGGCGATATGGTGAAAGTCGAAGGACCGAAAGGCACATTATCTGCGCCGATGCCGCAAGGCATCGCGATGGCTGTGGGCGAAGGCAGTTTGGTGATTGAAAGAAAATCTAACGATAGAATTGCCAGGTCTTATCACGGTTTAGCAAGAAGCATAATCGGGAACATGGTGGAAGGCGTAAGTAGCGGTTTTGAGAAACGCCTGGAAATAACAGGTGTCGGATACCGCGCCGAAATAAGCGGAAATGAATTGAAATTGCTTTTGGGTTACTCCAGTCCGGTACAATACAATATTCCCAAAGGTGTAGACGTAAAAGTAGATAAACAAACTAATATAGTTGTTTCCGGAATCGACAAGCAATTGGTCGGCCGCGTGGCTGCGGAAATCAGAGCATTTAAAAAGCCGGAGCCTTATAAGGGCAAGGGCATTAAATATGCAGGGGAGCATATCAGGCGAAAAGCTGGAAAATCAGCCAGCGCGTAATTTTAAATTTTGATAATTTGCATAGTTGGTAAGAGGGTACGAATTGGCTACTAAAAAGACATTGAAAATAAGGTCAAGACGGCAGAAGAGAGTTAGGGGGAAAATCAGAGGAACTGAGGAGAAACCCCGTCTTTCCGTTTTTAGAACTGATAGGCATATTTACGTTCAGGCCATAAACGACAGGGATGCGACAACGCTGGCGACAGCCTCAACTTTATGTAAAGAGGCAGTTGGTCAGATTAAGGGTAAGAAAAAGGTCGATGCGGCGCAGGAAGTGGGAAAATTGATTGCGCAGCGTTTGCTTGCCAAGGGTGTGGATGAAGTAGTTTTTGACAGAGGTAGATTTCTCTATCACGGACGTGTCAAGGCATTAGCGGAGGCGGCGCGAGATAAAGGGTTAAAATTTTAAGAAAGATTTTAATACGGAATATTTATGGTAAGAGAAGAATCGTTGGGCAAAAAAGAAATGAGAGATTTGGAGCTTCTGGACCGAGTTGTTACAATTAACCGCACGGCGAAGGTGGTGAAAGGTGGCAGGCGTTTCAGGTTTAGTGCTATAGTGGTCGTTGGAGATGGCAAGGGAATGGTAGGTACCGGGTTGGGCAAAGCTCACGAAGTGCCGGAAGCTATTCGGAAAGGTATGGAAATGGCGAAGAAAAGCATGACTAAGGTTGCCATTTCCAACAAGACAATTCCTTACGAAGTAATCGGCAGTTATGGCGCGGGGAAAGTATTGCTGAAGCCGGCATCGGAAGGGACCGGTTTGATCGCGGGAGGAGCGGTGAGAGCTGTTTTGGAAGTGGCGGGTGTAAGTAATATTCTGACCAAATGTATTGGCTCGCATAATCCGCATAACCTTGTTAAAGCCACGCTAGACGGTCTTTGCCAGTTAAAGGATCCTCAAGAAATTGCCATGCAGAGGGGAAAATAATTCAATGGATAATGTGGTGAGGTTGGTCAAAGTGGCAAAAAAGCTGAAAGTAAAAATGGTTAGAAGCGATATTGGGCGTCCGGAAAAACAAAGGAAAGTTTTACGCGGAATGGGTCTAAAGAAGTTGAACAGCTGTGTAATGCTGACCGATACTCCTCAGATTCGCGGCATGATAAATAAAGTCAGCCATTTAGTTTCTGTTGAGGAGGCTAAGGAGTAAAAGATGGATTTGAGTTCTCTGAAATTGCCGGAAGGCGCGAGAAAGAAGAGAAAGCGCGTGGGTAGAGGCGAAGCTTCCGGTCAGGGTAAAACATCCGGTCGCGGCCATAAGGGGCAGAAAGCGCGATCGGGAGCAAAGATACGTGCCGGCTTTGAAGGCGGCCAGATGCCGCTTTCCCGGAGATTGCCCAAAAGGGGTTTTCGCAACCCTTTCAAGGAAGAGTATATTGCCGTCAATTTAACGGATATATGTCGTAAATTTCAAAAAGGGGCACAAATAGACGAGGGCTCACTTTTGGCCGCTGGCATTGTAAGAAAAAAGAACGCCAGAATTAAAATTTTGGCAAAAGGCGAGATTGATTTTCCGGTTACGGTTAAGCTTGAAAAAATCAGCCAGAAGGCGAAAGAAAAAATAACCGCAGCGGGCGGCTCGGTACAAGAGGTAATTTAAATTGTTAGAAGGACTGGGTGGCGTTTCTAAAATACCGGAACTGCAAAGAAGGATTTTGTTTACCGTCCTTCTTTTGGCCGTTTATAGGATAGGTGTTTATATTCCGACACCGGGTATAGATAATGTTGCGCTGATGGCTCAGTTTGAATACGCCAGGGGTTCTTTATTCGGGTTGTATGACATGTTTGCCGGAGGGGCTTTTAGCAACTTCTCGATATTTGCGCTTGGTATCATGCCTTATATCAGCGCTTCGATTATTCTTAACCTGCTGACTGTGGCCATACCTCATTTGGAAAAGCTTTCTAAAGAGGGAGAATCTGGACGGCGAAAAATTACTCAGTACACCCGCTATGGCACGATTATACTGAGCACCATCCAGGGTTTTGGTATTGCTTGGGGTCTCCAGCATATGGCAAGTCCTTCAGGCGCGCCGATTGTTTTACAGGCGGGGTGGTCTTTTATATTTATGACTGTTATTACCCTCACTTCGGGTACGGCTTTTTTGATGTGGTTGGGAGAAACGATTACAGAAAAGGGAATCGGCAACGGAATATCGCTGATTATTTTTTCCGGTATTGTCTGCCGAATGCCTGCGGCTATCGGACAGACCTATCAGCTGCTGACGGCCGGTGAATTGGGAGTTTTGATCATATTGCTTCTTGGGCTAATGATGGTTGCCGTCCTTGGAGCCATTGTATACGTGGAAGGCGCGCAGCGTCGTATTCCTGTGCAGTATGCCAAACGGATAGTGGGAAGGAAAATGTACGGGGGGCAAACAACTCATCTACCGCTGAAAATTAATTCCGCCGGGGTTATTCCGCCCATTTTTGCCTCTTCGGTGATTATGTTTCCGGCAACCATCGCCAATTTTGCGCAGGAAGGATGGATGCAACAGATTTCCGGCTATTTAATTCCGGGCAAAATAGGATATGAAGTTCTTTATGTGGCACTTATCTTTTTCTTCTGCTTTTTTTATACGGCGGTAACCATAAAGCCTGATGACATGGCGGATAACATGAAGAAGTTCGGTGGATTTGTTCCGGGCATAAGGCCTGGTAAAAGAACGGCTGAATATATTGAAGAAATATTGGAGCGGCTGACTTTCAGCGGAGCCATATATGTTTCGATTGTTTGCGTATTGCCGAGTATTCTCATCACCCAATTTAATGTGCCTTTTTATTTTGGTGGGACAGCGCTGCTGATTGTTGTTGGTGTTGCGATGGACACGGCGAGTCAAATAGAATCGCATCTGTTGACCAGGCAGTATGAGGGATTCATGAAAAAGGGTCATATTGCCCGTAGGAGATAAAGGCTGGTTTCCTGAGAAAGCTGTATTTTTTTGTGATGGTAATTTTAAAGCTTCCCGATGAAGTAGAGAGGGCAAGGGCAAGCAACAGAATTGTTGCGGAGGTTTTGAGCAGAATCAGAGAAAGAGTAAAGCCAGGTGTAAGGACGAAAGACTTGGATAAATTGGCGGGAGAAATTGTTGAAAAAAAAGGCGCAAAAGCGGCTTTTAAGGGGTATAGAGGATTTCCCTACGCGCTTTGCGTATCGGTAAACGAAGAAGTAGTGCACGGAATGCCTTCGGACAGAGTGTTAGAGGAAGGGGATATAATAAGTCTGGATTTTGGCGTTTTATACCAGGGGCTTTTTGGGGACGCGGCGATAACGCTGCCTGTGGGCAGAGTGGCGAAAAACGCGGCAAAACTAATCGAGGTAGCCGAAAAGAGTTTAAATAACGCTATTGAACAGGCAAAAAGTGGCAACAGGTTGGGGGCGATTTCTGCGGCTGTGCAATCTACTGTAGAATCTGCCGGGTTTTCCGTTGTGCGGGATTATGTCGGGCACGGTATTGGAAAGAATCTTCACGAAGATCCGCAGATTCCGAACTTCGGCAGAAAAGACCGTGGTATCGAATTAAAAAGCGGTATGATTTTGGCTATTGAGCCAATGGTTAATGAAAAAGACTATAAAGTAAAAGTTTTACCGGACGGCTGGACGGTTGTAACTGAGGATGGAGGATTATCGGCGCATTTCGAGCATTCGGTTGCTATAACGGCTAATGAGCCGGATATACTCAGCGAAATGAATTAAATCTTTTTGAAAAACAATTAATCAGCCGTGTGTAAGAGGAAAAGAAAAAGCAAGTATGGCCAAAGAGGAAGCAATAGAAGTAGAGGGCAGGGTGATTGAACCGCTGCCTAACGCGGTGTTCAGGGTCGAGCTGGAAAACGGTCACAAAGTATTAGCCCATATTTCCGGTAAGATGAGGATGCATTTTATTAAGATACTGCCTGGCGACAAGGTTACCGTCGAACTTTCTCCTTATGATTTAACCAGGGGCAGGATCACTTACAGAACGAAGTAAATTATTTTTATCAAATAAGAGGTCAAGGATTGAAAGTAAGATCATCTGTAAAAAAAATGTGTGATAAGTGCAAAATAATCAAACGCAAGGGAGTTTTGCGTGTGATTTGTGAAAACCCCAAGCATAAACAGCGTCAGGGCTAGTTTGGCAAATTATCAGGAGGTTATATTTAAGTGGCACGTATTTCTGGTGTTGATTTACCGAAAAACAAAAGAATGGAAGTCGCATTGACATATATTTATGGCATCGGCCATAGCCGGGCGAATAAGATATTAAAGGACGCTAATGTGAGCCCGGATACCAAAACTGATGACCTGGCGGATGCTGAAATATCGGCGATTAGAAATATCATTGACAGAGACCATAAGGTCGAAGGCGATTTAAGACGTGATGTATCAATGTCCATCAAACGCCTGATGGACATTGGAGCGTATCGCGGATTAAGGCACCGTAAAGGGCTTCCGGTGAGGGGACAAAGAACAAACACTAATGCCCGGACCAGGAAAGGTCCCAGGCGAACGATTGCAGGGAAAAAGAAATAATATTTGTTTTATTATAGATTTCCGGAGGGAAAATGGCAAAAACGGTAAGAAGAACCGGCAAAAAGAAGGAAAAGAAAAATATTACCGACGGGATTGCGCACATTCAATCCACGTTTAATAATACAATTATTACGATAACTGATTTGACCGGCAATGTTATTTCGTGGTCATCTGCCGGATTACAGGGTTTCAAGGGTTCCCGTAAGAGTACACCATTTGCCGCGCAAATGGCGGCGGAAGATGCCGTGCGCAAGGCTAAGGAGCATGGGATGCGCAAGGTACAGGTTTTTATAAAGGGACCTGGGGCTGGCAGAGAATCGGCGTTGCGTTCACTGCAGCTTGCCGGGCTGATGATTACTATGATTCGCGATGTGACGCCGGTTCCACATAACGGTTGCCGGCCGCCGAAGCGCCGCCGTGTTTAATTTAAAAATATTGTGAAAATAATTATCAGAGATAAGGGAGGCTTTTTTGGCAAGATATATTGATTCATCGTGCAGGTTGTGTCGCCGCGAAGGTGTAAAACTTTTTATAAAAGGTGACAGATGTTATTCGGAGAAATGCGCATTTGAAAGAAGGGGTTATGCTCCCGGAGAGCATGGTCAGTCGCGCAGAAAGCAGCGCTCTGATTACGGCGTGCAGTTGCGGGAAAAGCAAAAGCTCAAAAGAATGTATGGGCTTTTGGAAAAGCAATTTAGGGGATATTTTGAAAAGGCTGATCGGCAAAAAGGCGTTACCGGCACAAATTTGCTTATTTTTCTCGAACGAAGATTCGACAATATGATATTTCGCATGGGATTTGCCAGTTCCCGGGTGGAGGCTAGGCAACTGATTACACATGGGCATTTCCTAGTTAATGATAAACCTGTCAATATTCCTTCATATTTGCTCAGAGCCGGTGATGAAATTAGCGTCAAGGAAGGTAGCCGTAAGATAACAAGAATACAATCCGCATTGGAAACAGTTGCCCGCAGGGGTGTGCCTCAGTGGTTGGAACTGGATAAGGATAATTTTAAAGCATCCATCAAATTGTTGCCGGTACGCGAAGATTTAACCATGCCGGTGCAAGAACAACTTATCGTGGAACTTT
Source organism: Deltaproteobacteria bacterium (assembly GCA_011046295.1). GTDB lineage: Bacteria > Desulfobacterota > Syntrophia > Syntrophales > Smithellaceae > UBA4810. Next base: position 14,446 of record DSAV01000093.1, read on the forward strand.
GTTCTAAGTAACAAATAAACAACTTTACAAACCAGCTAAAAAGGTGGGTTTAATTATGCAGAGGAACTGGTCAAGTTTAATTCGTCCCAAGCGTATCGATGTTGACTACGAAACGCACACGAATTATTACGGAAAATTTACCATTCAACCTTTAGAAAGAGGATTCGGCATCACTTTGGGCAACTCCCTGAGGCGTGTGCTGCTTTCTTCTCTGCAAGGTGCCGCTATTGTATCGGTCAAAATCGATGGCGTATTACATGAATTTGCTACTCTTCCGGGAGTTATAGAGGATGTAACGGATATTATCCTGAATCTGAAGGGAGTCAGATTTCAATTGGGACAGGCGAATGTGAAGACAGCCAGAATAGATGTAGAGCGTTCGGGACAAATTACCGCGGCGGATATAATCACCGACGGTACTGTTGAAGTTTTAAATCCAGAACATCACATAGCGACAATATCGGGTAAGGGAACTTTTAAGGCGGAACTTGTTATTAAAAAAGGAAAGGGATATGTTCCGGCAAAAAAGGAACTGGAGCCGGAACAACCTGAAGGAACAATTAATGTTGATGCTGTTTTTTCACCGATTAAAAAAGTTAATTACGTTGTTACGCATGCCCGTGTAGGTCAGATAACAGATTATGACAAACTGGTGCTCGAAGTATGGACAGACGGCAGCGTAAATCCTGAAGATGCAATTGCATATTGTGCGAAGATATTGAAAAACCAGTTGGATGTGTTTATAAATTTTGAGGAAGTAGAAGAAGAGATTGAACCGGTAGCGGAAGACGAGAAAGGCGATGTGAACAAGATATTACTGCGTTCGGTAGAAGATTTAGAGCTTTCGGTCCGTTCGGCTAATTGCCTGAAAAACGCGGGCATCAATACAATTGGAGAACTGGTACAAAAGACAGAGGCGGAAATGCTCAAAACCAAGAATTTTGGGAGAAAATCACTAAGTGAAATAAAAGATATTCTTGGGGAGTATAACCTGAGTTTCGGAATGAACGTTGATTCATCTGAGCAGGCAGAAAAGGAAAGTTAAACATAATTATATATGTTTGAGATTGTTACGGAAAGGAATGTTTAGCAAATGTATCATGGTAAGGGTGGCAGAAAACTGGGAAGAACTTCAAGCCATAGAATGGCCATGTTTCGTAATATGGTTACGTCCGTCATCAGATATGAGCGTATTCGAACAACCGATGCCAAGGCTAAAGAAGTAAGGAGGCTGACGGAAAAGATGATTACGCTGGGCAAGAGAGGTAATCTTCACGCCAGGCGCCAGGCTCTGTCTTTTGTCCGCGATAAAGAAATGGTCGGAAAATTGTTTGGAGAGTTAACCGAGCGTTACCGTGACCGAAGCGGCGGATATACGCGGATAATTAAGGAGGGTTTCCGCGTTGGGGATAGTGCCCCGGTTTCTATCCTGGAACTGATACCCGACGAAAAAAAGAAAGAAAAAGCTTCAGGCAAAGGCAAAGCAAAACCAAGGAAGAAAGAAGAGGATGCAAAAGCAGCGCCTAAGGCTAAAGGCAAATCAAAACCGAAAGTTATAAAAGAGGACGAATCACAAGCGGCGCAATAGAGTCTAGTCAAATAGAAAAATAAAAGGGCAGGGTCAAGAGACTCTGCCCTTTTTTATTATTGTTTTTTTATAAAAAAATGATACGATTATAAGCATTAAGGATGAGGACATTTCTTATTTTCAGGTAAAAAGGATATGGAGGTTTAAATATGGCAGAAAGAAAACTTGGTGAAGTAGTTAAATATTTTGCTAAACCTTCCGTAGCTGCGGTAAAAATTGAGGAAGGGGAATTGGCAGTAGGCGAAAGCGTTAAATTTTCCGGCCATACAACTGATTTTGTCGATGTTATTCAATCGATGGAGGTAGACAATAAATCAGTGCAAAAAGCGGTTGCCGGAGATTTTATCGGCATTAAGGTTTCCGGCCGTGTGCGTCCCGGTGACGAGGTGTTTAAAGTTATACCTGATTGAAGATGACGCAAAAAAATCAGACATTATATACCACCCAATTGTAATGTCGACAATAAGTGTGCTTAATTTAAACCACACGAACAGCAGGTATATCTGATATGGTAAAAATTATCGTAGTGGATGACGAGAAAGATATTGTCGACCTTGTTGCTTATAATCTTGAGAAGGAAGGTTTTTTAGTAATAAAAGTATATGATGGCGCGCGCGCTCTTAAGGTTATAAGGTCAAAAAAACCTGCCTTGATAATTCTTGACTTGATGCTCCCGGGGATGAGCGGCATCGAAGTCTGCCGGCACATCAGAGCTAACCAGGATACAGCAAATATTCCTATTATCATGTTGACCGCGAAGGCCGACGAGACAGACAAAATTGTCGGACTGGAAATGGGGGCGGATGACTATATTACGAAACCATTTAGCGTCAAAGAGCTTGTTGCCCGCGTGCGAACGATTCTGCGCCGCGCGCAAGACTCTCAAAAATCTATTACCAGGGAAAAGTTTCAATATGCAGGACTGTCCATTAATTATGCATCCTGCACTGTTAAAGTCAATGATAAACAGATTAGCCTGAGTCCTACTGAATTGAAGCTGCTCATCTTTTTTTCTCAAAATCCGGGACGTGTTTACACAAGAGATCAGATTCTTGATAACGTATGGGGCGATGATACATTCATAACTCAGCGGGCCGTCGATGTTCACGTCAGACGGCTGCGTTCGCAAATTGAAAAAGATATGAATAGACCCAAGTATATCATAACAGTTAGAGGGTTTGGATACAAATTTGCGGACAAAATACGATAATCTGTTCCAAGTCTGTACCGCAGAATCCACAAGAATGTTTCCACACTTTTATTGATTTGTCATCGAATTGTAACATTAACCCTATATTATCCTTTCAAATTTATCGAGAAGGAGGGTGTTATGTTAAAAATGTTTAAAACAGCGGTAATGACTTTAGCCGCGTGTGCGTTACTCGGGACAGTTTCTTTTGCTTCAGAATCTATCGTTATCAAAGGGTCGACAACTGTGTTGCCGATAACCCAGGCGGCAGTTGAAGCGTACATGAAGGCGAATCCCGGCGTGCAGATTTCCCTATCGGGCGGAGGTTCCGGTGAAGGAATTAAGGCGATTATTGACAAAACAACGGACATTGCCATGTCCTCGCGGGCAATAAGAAAAGAGGAAATTGAACTGGCAAAAAAAAGAGGTTCCAACCCGTTGGAACATGTTGTTGGTTTAGACGCTTTGATTCCGGTAGTGCATCCGAGAAACAAAGTGAGCAATCTGTCTGTTGACCAGCTGAGCCAGATTTATCAGGGGAAAATTACTAACTGGAAGGAAGTTGGTGGTGATGATTTGAAAATTGTGGTAATTTCGCGCGACACGTCTTCCGGAACTTTCGAATCCTGGGATCACTTCATCATGAAAAAAACCAAGGTAACGCCGCGCGCGCAGATGCTGGCCTCTAGTGGAGCAGTGGCTACTGCGGTAGGAAAAAACCGTTACGCGATAGCCTACGTGGGCATTGGTTATCTTAATAAGAGCATCAAGCCTGTTTCGGTAAATGGTGTTACCGGGTCAATCGGCACAGCCCTTGATAAGAGCTATTCCCTTTCTCGTGAGCTTTATATGTACACAGATGGAGAGCCGAAGGGACAAGCTGCTAAATTCATGAATTTTATCAAATCGCGGGCCGGTCAGGAAATTGTGGCAAAAGTAGGTTTTATTCCCACAATGTTTTTAAAATAGCTTAGGTTCAAGAATCTAGCGCAACACTTTGGTATTCTATGGTGGATATTGAAGGGAGGCGTTAGAGATGGAAGGTGT
>DSAV01000144.1 GCA_011046295.1 Deltaproteobacteria bacterium
ACAAAACAATCATCCGCGAGGCAGGAGAAAGTTTCTGCAGCAATAAAGTCGGATTGTCCGAACGGATCAGTGTTTTTACCAGCGGGTCAACCGGAACACCTTTTCAAGTTTATCATGACTATGAAAAGAAAAAAAGAAACTATGCCGATACTATTTACTTTGCCCGCCTTGCGGGTTACGACATAGGGCAAAAGTTGCTTTATATGAAGATATGGGTGAAGGAAAAAATGGAGCACCCTCTTATTTATTTTATGCAAAATATCATTCCGGTAGATGTCATTAAGCTCAATGAAGATCAGATGGAAAGTATTGTGAATAAAATGCATGGGGACGGATCCCGATACGGAATTTTAGGTTATGCTTCAGCTCTCGAACTTTTTGCCAGGTATCTTGACGAGAAACACGAGAACATACAGTCGAGAAACGTCGGGTCAGTCATCGCAATTTCCGAGGCGTTAAATGATTACACAAAGACATCATTGCAGCGTCAATTCGGCGTTCCCGTTCTTTCGCGATATTCTAATTTGGAAAACGGGATTATCGCTCAGCAGGAACCTAACGGACTGTCCAGATTTCTGGTTAACACGGCCAGCTATGTTGTAGAAACACTGAAGCTCGATTCAGATGATTCCGCCCATGCCGGCGAGTTGGGCAGAATTGTGGTGACCGACCTGTTTAACTACGCCATGCCGATGATTCGCTATGATACCGGCGATGTCGGATCGTTAATAACTGATCCGGCGCACCCCGGAAAACTGTTTCTGGCAACCGTGGAAGGCAGAAAGCTGGATTTGCTCTATGACTCTAAAGGCAATTTGGTTTCATCGTTTATTGTTTACAAAAATATGTGGAAATATCCTGAAATTATTCAATATCAGCTTATTCAGGAGGGAGAAAAACAATACCGGTTTAAAGTCAATGCTCGCAGTCCTTTTGCCCGTGAGAAGGAGCTTGTTGACGATTTTAAATCGTATCTTGGCGCCGATGCTGAAATTAAAGTGGAATATGTTTCCGAAGTGCCGCTTTTGGCTTCGGGCAAACGGAAAAAAATAGTGAATAATTATATAAAAGCATGAATGCTATTTAATTGTTTAATTATTCCGCCGTCGATGAGCTGTAAAGGTCTACCCGGCGGGGCAAAAAAAAGGACAAAAAATGAAGATTCTAATTACAGGTGTCGGTGGAGTTACGCCAAGGAGTTTTGCCCAGGCGTTAAGAAAGTACAGCAGATACAAATCATATAATCTGATCGGCACCGATTCAAATCCTTACGCGCTTGGGTTATACATGCCTTCTCTATTTGATAAGAGTTATCTGGTTCCCGACGCCGGGGATTCCGCCTACTGGCCTGCCGTCAAAAAAATTATTTCAGATGAGAGTATTGAGTACGCCGTGGTTTCGCCGGAAGCTGAAGTTATTGCATGGGCAAAAAAAAAGACGGAAAGTGGCCTGCCCTGCAGGGCAATCCTGCCGGATTATAATCTGGCCGTCCAGTTGGTTGACAAGGCTCTCGTAAGCGATGTTCTGGCACCATACGGACTGGCGCCCAAGTCCTGCGTCATTAACCGGGAAGATGCCGGTGATGAAAAAAAAATTAAATTGCCTTATCCCTTCTGGATCAGGAGCACGTCTGGCTCCAGCGGTTTGGGAGCTTTGAAGGTCAACCACGAGGGAGAATTAAAAGCATGGATGTTTATTAATCCTGAGATAAAAAAATTTATGATCAGCGAATATCTGCCCGGTCGCAATTTTGCTTGCAAAATGCTCTATTACGGTGGAGAGCTGATTAGAAGCGCCGTCGCCGAGCGAGTCATGTATGTTATGTCTAATGTGGCCCCTTCCGGCATTACGGGAAATACATCCTTCGGGCGTTTGCTCAATAATCCCGATGTGTTTAATGTGGCCCGGAAAGCCATGGATATTATAATGGAGAAGACGAAGTCCGGCAAGCACGGGTTTTTTACCGTGGATCTTAAGGAAGATGATAGCGGAATTCCCAAAGTAACAGAAGTGAATATACGAGCTGTTGCTTTTGTACAGTGCTATGCTGCCGCGGGCGCCAATTTCCCGGAGGATATAATGAGATTGCTGGATGATGATCCGGCTTTTGATAGAAGATTTAAAATATACGAATTTGAACCGGACGTGATTTTTATGAGAGATGTCGACGAACAGCCGATTATCATGAAAGAATCACAGATCATAACAAATTGCGGCGAAGTTTGCTGACTCCTTAACTTCTTTTTATTGCCAGCCGTATGTTACACGTTTGTTTTTTTGCCGTATAGCGCTATATTATCAGGTAATTTTCTGTCAAGATTACTCTAGGCGGACTGCCATTTAATAGTCGTGCAAACGGCAATTTGTTTGATTATCTTGTTGTAAAAAGGGTTTTTTTTTGCTAATAAGCCACCTGAATTTTACGGAGGTCTCTGAATATTAACTTATCGAATTTACTTAATGATTCTGTAGAAAAGTACAAAAGCCGGCCGGTTATTGTTTTCGAAAACCAAAGAATAAATTACGGTGGGTTGGGCAGAGCCGTCAATGCTGCTGCGCACCTGTTAATGGATGCAGGAATAGTCAAAGGCGACAAAGTCGCTCTGGTTCTGCCCAATATCCCCGAGTTCTTTTATTACTATTTTGCCGCGGTGAAACTGGGCGCTGTGGCCGTTCCCCTCAATACTTCTTCCACTACATACGAACTTAATTACCTGCTGGATAACAGCGACGCGAAAGTTTTGGTCGCCACGGAACCTGTGCGTAAGCGTTTTGAGGAAATTCGCGATAGACTGGCTACCTGTAAGAATATCATTGTTGTCGACAATTCCGAGCAAAAACAAAAGTTTAATCAAATATTAAAAAATGACAGTCTATCAGAAATTGGTGAAGATATAAATACTGATGATCCCGCGGCAATTATTTATACTTCCGGACTTACGGGGAATGCTTTGGGTGCCGTTTTAACCCATGGCAATCTTTATTCTCAATCGCATTTGATAGATTCCTGCGTCAAAAGGACATATAAAGATATCGGCCTGTGCCTGATTCCGCTTTTTCATTCTTTCGGCGCTACGGTTAACATGATTAATGTTGTGCGTACCGGCTGCGCTGTGGTGATGATGGACAGATTCACCATGGACGGGCTTTTCGGCGCCATTCAAAAAGAAAAAATCACTTATATCTGTGCCGTGCCGCGGCTTTACCTGGGCATGATATTTCACGCGGAAGCGGCCAACTATGACGTGAGTTCGCTCGAAGTTTGCGTTACCGGTGGTGCCGCGATGCCGCCGGAGTTTATCGAGCCTTTTGAGGAAAAATTCGGAGCGAAAATCGTGGAGGGTTATGGCCTGACGGAAGCCTCCCCCTGCTGCTCGTTCAATATGCTGGATCGGCTGCAAAAACCCGGTTCTATCGGAAAGGCCGTTCCCGGCACAACAATAAAAATCGTTGATGAAGAGGGACATGAACTTCCCCGCGGACAAGTTGGTGAGCTGATTGTCAAAGGCGACAACGTCATGCAGGGATATTATAAGGATGATACGGCGACTGCGGCTGTTATTAAAAGCGGCTGGCTGCACACCGGCGATCTGGGCAGGATGGATGAGGATGGCTATATTTTTCTCACCGGCCTGAAAAAAAGAATGATTATAACCAGCGGTTTCAATGTATATCCCAAAGAAATTGAGGATGTGCTGAACATGCATCCGGCAGTGCGTGAGGTGGAAATAGTCGGCAAAAAGGATTTGATGCGCGGCGAAGTTGTGCTGGCGCGGATTGTCTTAAAAGACGGCGCGGCAGTTAACGAAAAAGAAATATTCAAATACTGCCGAACTTATCTCTCTTCTTACAAGGTGCCGCGAGAAGTGGAATTTGTGCAGAATATAGATAATTGAGCAGCGCCATCTGTCATTGCGAACCTGCCTGCGGCAGGTGAAGCAATCTTATGTATTTGAGCTTTTGTTCATGAGATTGCGACGGCGGCAAGCGACGTCACGCGATGGCCGAAGGAGCATTGAGTAAAGGTTTCAAAACGCAAAAGAGTATATTTTAAGTTTTCAATATTGAAAAGGAGCGAAAAATGAAAGAAGCAGTAATTGTCAGCGGCGCGAGAACCGCGGTGGGAGAATTCGGCGGATCATTAAAGGGAGTGAAGACCGCTGATTTAGGAGCGTTGGTCATCAAAGAATCGCTGCGACGCGCGGGATTGCGCCCGGCGGTTAATGATTTTATTAAAAGCTGCCGTCCGGACGCCCTGGGCAAATTTGAAATGACCGAGATCAATAAAAAATATTATCAATACCAGGAATCGCTTAAGCCTGTTTATGTCGATGAAGTAATTATGGGCAATGTTTTGCAGGCGGGGCAGGGACAGAATGTGGCGCGCCAGTCCTGCATTTACGCGGGACTCCCGGAAGAAACTAACGCCTACACGGTAAATAAAGTGTGCGCCTCGGGCCTCAAGGCCATTGCGCTCGCGGCACAGGCTATTATCGCTGGCGAGGCGGAAATCATCGTCGCGGGCGGCATGGAGAATATGTCGAACGCGCCTTTTGCCGTGCCGGATGCCCGCTGGGGTTACCGCATGAGCATGCCCTATTCGCAGATTACCGACTTGATGGTTTACGACGGCCTGTATGAAATATTCAACGGTTACCACATGGGTATGACCGCGGAAAACATCGCCGCGCTGTATAAAATATCCAGGCAGGAGCAGGATGAATTCTCATTGCGCAGCCATCAAAGAGCGCGCGCGGCCAACGCCTCGGGAGCGGTCGCTGATGAAATCGTGGAAGTGGTAGTGCCGCAGAGAAAAGGAGACCCGAAAATTTTCAAAGTTGACGAGCGTCCGATGGATACCTCGCTGGAGAAAATGAGCAAGCTGGCGGTGGTCTTCAAAAAGGACGGCACGATCACGGCGGGCAACGCCTCCGGCATTAATGACGGCGCCGCGGCGGTAGTGGTAATGAGCGCGGACAGGGCCAAAGAATTGAATCTGGAAGTGCTGGCCAAAATAAAAGGCTGGGACAGCGGCGGCGTGGACCCGGCATATATGGGGCTGGGGCCGATTCCCGCCACGCGCAAGCTGTTTAAAAAACTTAATTTAACAATGAATGATATTGACTTGGTCGAGCTCAATGAGGCGTTTGCCGCGCAGGCGCTAGCCTGTGTGAAAGAACTGGATATTGATATGGAAAAATGCAACCTCAACGGCGGCGGCGTCTCGCTGGGGCATCCCATCGGCTGCTCGGGAGCGCGCATTACCTACACGCTGGCGATGCAGATGAAAAAGAAAAACCTGAAACGGGGCCTGGCTTCGCTTTGCATCGGCGGCGGCCAGGGCATGTCGGTAGTTCTGGAAAGGCCGTAGATTATTTTTGCCTCTGTTTGTGGGGTGACCAAGACAAAGGCGATGAGGTTTTTCGCGGCCTTTGTTTATGGGTTATAAATTGCGCCCGCGCGGTCATAAAGGATGTCTTAGGCGCGGGACTTTTGGGTTTTGCCCGTACGCGGGTTGTTCAGAATAATTAAAAATAAAATAATTTAAACAGGTTATGCTTTATGCTGGTCAATTCTTACTCTTTTATTCTGGTTTTCCTGCCGCTGGTAGCCGCAGCTTATTTTTTTATCAATAAGTACTTTCCGCAAAAATGGTCCAGGCTCTTTTTGATTATCGCTTCGCTTATTTTTATGTCCTTGTGGAACCCCTATTTCGCTGTGGTATTGATTGGTTCCGTTTTATTCAATTTTATCGCCGGCTCGGCCCTTTCGGCGGCGTTTAATGACCCAGGCCGGCGGAAAAGGATAATATTTATTGTCGCCATCGCTTTTAACATTCTGCTTCTGGGATTTTTTAAGTACACGAATTTCTTTTTGGGAAGCATCAGTTCGGTTTTTTCCGTCGAGATAAGCCCGCTGAATCTGATTCTTCCCATTGGTATCAGCTTTTACACTTTTATGCAGATAGCCTGGTTAACAGACATTTATCGGCACGGAGGATATAGGTACGATTTTATCAGTTATTGTTTGTATGTGACTTTTTTCCCATACGTAATTTCCGGCCCCATTGCTTACCACAAAGAAATCATCCCGCAATTTGCCCAGGAAAAAACCGGAAGATTCAACGCCGATAATGTTTGCCGGGGAATTTTTATTTTTGCCATTGGTCTGTTCAAAAAAACAGTTATCGCCGACACGCTGGCTATTGTAGCCAATTCCGGTTACGATGTAGCCTCAACCCTCACCTTTATGGAGGCATGGCTCACCAGCCTTTCTTTTACTATGCAGATTTATTTTGACTTCAGCGGCTATACCGACATGGCAATCGGCGCCGCCCTGATTTTCAATATTGTATTGCCGATTAATTTTAACTCTCCTTATAAGGCGTTGAATATCGCCGATTTCTGGAAACGCTGGCATTTGACTTTGACGCGTTTTTTGAGGGACTACTTATACATTCCGTTGGGCGGCAACCGGAAAGGCGAGCTCAGAACCGGCATTAACATCATGCTGACATTTCTGATTGTCGGGCTATGGCACGGCGCCGCATGGTCTTTTGTGTTCTGGGGATTTCTCAACGGAGCGCTTTCAATCATTTATCGCTATTGGAGAAGATTAGGTATCACCATGAACAAGGCGCTCGCCTGGTTTCTGTTTTTTAATTGGTTCAATGTCTCAGCGGTTTTTTTCCGCGCGCATAATTGGGAAGACGCTTTTAAAGTGTTAAAGGGAATGGTGGGATTGAACGGAATATATATTTCTCCCAGCCTTGCGGACAGCGCTTTCTGGCAGAAGCTTACGGTTATCGGCATCCAGTTTGGTTCCTGGCGGGAGAATTTGCTGCCGACGGACAACATTGTTTATTTTCTTTGCGTGCTTTTGATACCGTTTGTCCTTTTCACGAAAAATTCGAATGAGCTGCTTGATAAATATTCTCCGGGATGGAAGAACGCGCTGGCCGTGGCCCTGATGATGGCCATTGGCCTGCTTTTGCTGAACCGCTCCGGCGTATTTCTGTATTTTAATTTTTAAAAGGAACAAATTGGCATGAAAAGTATATTATGGCTTAAAGTGATGTTTATCCTTACCGCTCTGTTTCTTGCCGTGGTGACGGGCTTCAATTTTTATGTTGACACTTACGGTGTTCGTTTAAGTTTGTTCAGCGCGAAAAAAGAACTCGGCAGGATAGAGGCAGTGGAGTCGATCAACCAGCACATTTTTAACCCCGAGTATATTTTCCGTAATCCCAATCGTTTCGATTCCTTTATTTTCGGTTCATCCCGCGCGATGTTAATCGATCCTAAAAAGATAACCACTGGGAATTATTACAACATGTCGTATACATTGGGCATGCTCCAGCACCATGTGCCGATTTTGAGAACTTTCATTAAAAGAGGCATCAAAATAAAAACAGTTATTATCGCATTGGATGAAATATGCTTTGAACGGGATGCCGCCAAGCACGAATACCACCTGATCAGAATAATGCATCCGTCGGTTACGGGAAGAAGCTTGTTTGATATTTTTTTCACCTATTACTTCCGGTTTCCTCAGCGATTTGAATTATCCAACGGGCTGAAAAAGTTGTTTAACAAACAGCAGGAGAAAAAATTTCTCTTGAGTGAAAGAGGCCTTATTTTGTCCTTTTTAAAAAGGGAGAAGTTAATTGAACAATATGGAATAACTTTTATCGAAACAGAGATTACACGGTATTCTCCGAAATTCTTCAAAGAAGAGATAGAGAACGAGGCTCTTTCTCTCATCAAAGAATTGACAGTGATGGCGAAAAAAAATGATTTTGAGCTGATTATTTTTTTTAATCCGTTGTACAAAAATCAATACATAGAATACGCGGAAGCCCTTTTTTCCATAAAGCGCAAAATTGCCTCGCTGACCGATTATTATGACTTCAGCGGGCTTAATTCCGTTACTCTGGATAATTTAAAATATTACGATAAAGACAGTCATTACCGTTATCTGGTCGGCGATATGATTATCAAAAAAATCACCGGTTGCGGCGACGCGCGTGTCCCCGATGACTTCGGTGTTTTAGTCACCAGTAAAAACGCTGCGGGCCACATCCGTAAACAGAAAAAGGAACTGGAAGAATACAAAAAACGCTTTCTGGGCGGAGAATAATCGGCGCATTATCGCTTGCCTTCTTAGAGAAAGTTCGTTTTGCAGCATTTCTTATTGTGGCAAGCGCATGTGGTTTTTTGAATCTATTTTACAAGTAATTCTTCCAAAAATATAAGCGGGCTTTTCTTCCGGGATTATTTTATTTTCCTGGCGGAAATTATCAGCCCGTTTCCGCCCATGAGAATTTTCCATGAATTTGTTTCGTCAAGCCAGTATTTTTTTTTGCCTTTTTCCCCTTTAATTTTTGTAAAAAGAAAAATCAGCAGAGAAACCGGCAAAAGAAATAGCTGATTATACTTTGTTTTCTCGCTGGTTATGTTCTCTATTTCCAGACCGGCGTAATTGAGCGCCATTTTTACCAGCGGATATGGGGGCCGGTTGATGTGGCCGTTATTTTTGTTTTCCTTTTCAAAGTATGGTTCCACCGGTTCCAGCACACCGTAAAAAATATTGCGCAGCCGGCATTCGATGTTTGAATAATTGGGGTAACTCATCGTGAAAAGGCCGCCTTTTTTTAAGACGCGGCTGAATTCACGAAAAGTATGGTACATGTTTTCCACATGTTCCGGCCCGTCGATGCAGAACGCATAATCGAAAGAACCGTCATCAAAGGGAAAGCGCCCGTCAAGGTCCCCTTTGATGACGGGAATTTCCGGGTTGCAAAATAACGCAGTTCCGATATCCGCCGCGGTAACGTCAAAACCTTCGTTGTGGAGCATCCACGATAGTCTTCCCGTGCCGGCAGGAAAATCCAGGGCTTTTCCTTTGGGCATTTTTTTCATCATATCGACAACTATGTAGTGAATTTCATCAAGCGATCCTACCTGAAATTCCCGTCCGTAAACTTGCATATTAAAATCCTCTTTAATTATTTTTCTGTTTCCGACTTATGCCCCGAACTTCTGCAGTTTTCCCGCATGCGCCAGCGCGATAGCCATGAGTTTTTTCATCGGCATGCGCCCCAGACTTCCGCTAAGACACGCGGTTTCGCCAAAATTACTCGTGCTATCTGCGCGGCAGTTTTTAGCCCAGAGCAATACCGGAACGGGATGAAAACTGTGCGAGGCCATCACGGCGGGAGTGGAATGATCTCCTGTTACCACAAGCACATCCGGATTTAAAGAAAGAATCTCCGGCAAGAGCGAATCAACTCTCTCTATGACTTTGATTTTTTCTTCGAAATTTCCGTCTTCGCCGCGGGAATCGGTCGCTTTTATGTGCACATAAAAGAAATTATATTTTCCATAGCCGGAGGCAAGCTGCTGAATTTCTTCTTCGATGGTGTTTGTTTCCTCTGCCAGCGTCATTTTCAGAAGTCTTGCCACGCCCTTATACATGGGATAGCTCGCGATAGCCAGAGGTTTCAAGCCGAAACGCCCGGAAAAAGAGGGGAATTCATGATAGCCGGAATAGCCGCGTAAAAGAAGGGCATTTGCCTGCTGTTCCTGCCTGAGCACATTTTTTACCTGCCCGGATAATTCTCTTATCGCCGCCGCTGTGTCATCAGCTTCTGGCGCCAGCGCCTGCGCCTCTATTGGTTCCACTCCCGTTTTCTGGGGGTCGGTTTCACTTACCTGTTCGGAAAAATTTCCTCCGCGCAGAACCACCAGCGCGCGGTGTTCCTTTTCCGTGACGAAAAATACTTCCTTCGCGTTTTGCAGGCGTACATTAGCTTTAAGCTTGATGCACAACAGCTTGTTTTTATCTGTTTCGAGCCGTCCCGCCCTCCTGTCCGCGATATGGCCGAATTTATCCAGCGTGGCGAAATTGGCGCGCATGTAGAGATCTCCGGGGGTCAATTCAAAATTTAGCCCCGCCGCGGAAAGCAGGCCGCGTCCGACGTTATATTTTACCGGATCGTAGCCGAAAAGAGCGAAGTGCGCCGGGCCGCTTCCGGGCGTTATGCCGATACCTACCGGATCAAGCAGGCCGGTGCTTCCCTGTGCCGCCAGCCTGTCCAGGTTCGGCGTCATTGCGGTTTCCAGTTCCGTTTTACCGCCCGGTTCTTTGGGCAGGCCGCCGAGGCCGTCCATTATCAGAAAAATTATTTTCTTTTCGTTTTTAGCGATTAGCTTTTCGATAATTTCCGTATCCATGAAAAACTCCTTTTTAATGAGCCTGATAGACTAAAGACTATAGGCTAAAATTATTTTATCCTCCGCGGCTCGTGCGGCGGGGAGCGTGAAGCGTATCTCGTGAAAGATGCTGTACTCCCACCTTCAGGCTTAAGCCTTTCACCTATCTCCCTTTGAAATTAGGTTTTCTTTTTTCCAGAAAGGCGCTCATGCCTTCTTTCTGGTCTTCGGTCGCGAAGCATTGCGCGATAGCGCCTATTTCAAGAGCTGAGGCGTTATCCAGCGACATGTCAAAGCCGTAATTAATCGCGTTTTTGGCCATCTTGAGGGCGAAAGGCGGAAGCGCCGCGAGTTCCGCGGCAAACTTTTTTGTTTCTTCCATTAATTTATCCGCAGGCAATACTTTGTTGACCAGGCCGATTTCATAGGCGCGCGCGGCGTTGATTTGCGCGCCGCTTAAAATTACTTCCTTGGCGATGCCCATGCCGACAAGCCGCGGCAGTCGCTGCGTGCCGCCCCAGCCGGGAATAACGCCGATTAAAATTTCCGGCTGGCCGAAAACGGCCTTTTCCGAGGCAAAGCGGATATCGCACGCTAGCGCTATCTCCGTTCCGCCGCCGAGCGCGAACCCGTTGACCGCGGCAATGGCGGGTTTGGGCATGGTTTCGATAAGCCGCATGGTTTTATGTCCCATCTCCATCAGCTTGAGAATTTCCACGGACGTGGCGTTTTGCATTTGTGAAATATCCGCACCGGCTACAAAGGCCTTATCTCCCGCGCCGGTGAAAATTACCGCGCGTACATCATCGTTATTGATGCACGCGTTTACCGCGTCAAAAATCTCGCCCAGGACTTCCAGGTTCATGGCGTTTAAAACCTTGGGACGATTGAAAGTAATTGTCGCTGTTTTTTCCCCGATTTCCAAAAGAATGTTTTGATATTCCATTTGTTATCCTTTCCTGAAGGGATTGTTAATTATGCCGCACTCACTGCCACAAACGTTTAATGAAAATGAATGCCCTCGCGAGCAGGGGAAGCCGCCACCGGTCATTGCGAATCACGCCGTGGCGTAATGAAGCAATCCCTTGCACCGCGCACCGCTATATTTGTAAAGGCATAGCGGCAAAGCAATCTTACGATACTTTGAGATTGCCGCGATGTGCTTAACGCTCAACAAAGCTTTTATCTAGCTATCTCAATTTCAAAAAATTTTCCATAAAAAAAGCCCGCCGGAAATGACAGGCGGGCTTTTTTGCAGCTAATCACTGTTCAACTATCAAGTCGCGCAGACATCCACAGGTTCCTTAACTTCTTCCATGCCCATGGCTTTCAGCACGATTTCCGCGATATCCAGCGCAACCATGTTTTCCAGCGACCTGTCCTTGATGCCGTCGGAAAACATCGTCAGACAGAAGGGGCAGGCTACCGCCACCGTTCCGGCTTTTGTTGCCGCGGCCTGATCCGCGCGCATATTATTGATGCGTTCGCCTTCTTCTTCCATCCACATCCGCGCGCCGCCCGCGCCGCAGCAGAAACTCTTGCTTAAGTTACGCTCCATTTCGACCAGCTTCAGGCCAGAAATGGCGTTGAGTACCTGACGGGGCTGTTTGTAGATGTCGTTGTAACGTCCCAAAAAGCACGAATCATGATACGTGAACAATCCCGTCAGCGGCTGTTTCAGGTTGATTTTCCCCTTGGCCAGCAGCTCGGCGATGATTTCCGTGTGATGATAAACTTCGAAGTTTCCGCCGAAGTTCGGGTAATCCTTCTTCAGCGCGTTGTAACCGTGCGGGCAGATGGTGATGATTTTTTTCACGTTATATCCGTTCATCACCTCGATGTTGGTTTGCGCCTGCGTCTGGAAGAGATACTCATTGCCGCCGCGCATGGCGGAATCGCCGCAGCATCCTTCCTCGCTGCCGAGGATGCCGAAGCTTACGCCCGCCGCCTGAAGTATCTTGGCGAAAGCTACGGCTACTTTCTTGCCGCGATCGTCGAACGAGCCGGAGCAGCCTACGTAGAAGAGGTATTCCACGTTCGGGTCTTCCGCCAGCGTTTTGATACCGAGGTCTTTAGCCCAGTCACCGCGCATATGCGCCCCGATTCCCCACGGGTTGGAGTTATTCTCCATGTTGCGGTAGGTAAGCTGCAACTCCGGTGAAAAGTCGGCTTCCATCAGAACTTTATGCTGGCGCATGCCGACAATTTTCGGCACGTGTTCGATCGACGACGAGCAGTGTTCCATGCAGTACATACAGTTAGTGCAGTCCCAAAGTTCGTGCAGGTCGATAACATCGCCCACCAGCGCTTTTTGCGCGCCGTTTTCTTCCGCCGGTGTTTCTGCTCCTTCGGAGGCCTTGGCGGCCGCTTTCGCTTTCATCGCCGCGGGAACCTGTTCCAGCCAGTAATTCTTGATATCCTGAACCAGTTTTTTCGGCGAGAGATGCTTGCCGGAAAGATACGCCGGGCAGCCGTCCTGGCATCGTCCGCAGCGCGTGCAGGCGTCCGAATCAAAAATCTGTTTCCAGGTAAAATCATCCAGCTTGCCGACGCCGAAGGATTCCGCGTTTTCAAAATCGCGTATCGGCTCCAGATAGCCCGTCGGTTTCAAAGATATCAAAAAGTGGTTCAGCGGCGTGGTGACAATGTGCAAGAGCCGCGAATATGGGATATAGGCGATAAAGCCCATGGAAATAACCGCGTGCGCCAGCCAGCTTGTTTTATGCCACATTTTTGCCGTTTCTAAATCCATACCGGCAAACATGTGCGCCATCGTCCAGCCGACGAAAGACCAGACTTCCCACGAAGGGTTGGTGACATAAATGCGCAGGGCTTCCACGAGGAAACCGGTGGCGATGACGACCGCGATCAAAATCAGGACGAAAGCGTCGTCGGCCGTGTTGTCCGGTTTGCCTTTGTAGCCCAGCCTGTCCGGCTTCCAGATATAACGGCGGAAAAGCGCCATCAAAACTCCGATGAACACCAGCAGGCCGAACAAATCATACAAGAAGGAAACAGTCAGGTAAAAATTACCGCGCAGAAATACCCAGTCGAATAACGGCGCAGTGATATGGTGTTCCGTTGCGTCGAAAAAAGCGCCGAAGAACAAAATAAAAAAACCAAAAAAGATTAAGCCGTGCATTATTCCGGGGTAGGCGTCTTTCCAGGTTTTGAGCTGCAGAAACCCGTTTACGAAAAGCGATTTGAGCCTTTTGGGCAGTTGATCCCAGCGGATTTCTTCGTGACCCATGGCCCTCCACATTTTCCAGCGGCGGTATATGCCGTAGAAGAAGATAGCCAAAGCGATGGCGCTGGCCAGGTAAAGCCAGATTTCAAAAGTCTGCACGTTCCAGAAAATCTCACGGCCTTCGTTTCCTATTGCGAATTCTGTGTGTTCCATTGATCCTCCAAATATAATAAAAAGGGGGGTATTTACTTAAATGCTTAAAAAAGTTTATCACTTTTACGTTTTGTTTTTAGGTTGAGAACCAAAGATTTTTTCAGTTCTCAACCTAAAAACTTAATTTTTAAGTCCGGCATTCCCTGCATGCACTGGGCTTCGCTGCCGGATTCCGCCCGGCATGCGCCGGGCTTCACCTTCAGCCTTTACTTATTTATCCTATCAGTTTTTTGCACGCGCCGGTTAATGCCGGCACTACTTTAAACAGATCATCCACTACGCCGTAATCCGCTTTGGCGAAAATCGGCGCTTCCTCGTCCTTGTTGATGGCGACAATATATTTTGAAGAGCTCATGCCCGCCAGATGCTGAATAGCTCCGGAAATGCCGCAGGCGACGTACAGGTTGGGAGAAACTACTTTGCCTGTCTGTCCGACCTGGTCTTTTTGCTCACGCCAGCCGGCGTCCACCGCGGCGCGCGATGCTCCTACTGTTCCTCCCAGCACCGCGGCCAGCTCTTCCAGAATCGCAAATCCTTCAGGACCTTTCAATCCGCGCCCGCCCGAAACGATGGCGTTGGCTTCCGTGAGGTCTACTTTACCGCTGGTGTCTTTTTGTACTTCCAGAACCTTGCTTTTTTGGGCTTCCACTTTTACGTCCACTTTGGTTACTGCGCCCGCTTTGGCGTTTTCCACTGCCGGAAACACGTTGGGGCGCAATGACGCCATCTGCGGAGAAGCGCTTATTTCCACTTCGCCGAAGCATTTGCCCGCGTACATCGGGCGTGTGCAGGTCAGCTTGCCGCCGTCGATTTTTACGTCCGTGCAGTCCGTGGCTAGCCCCGTGGCCAGTTTGGCGGCCACGCGCGCGGACAGGTCCTTGCCCTGCACCGACGCGCCGAACAGCACTGCCGCCGGGTCGTTTTCTTTGATTATTTTCGCCGTGACTTCGGCGTGCGCTTCCGTCACATAAGGCTCAAGCGCCGCGTCTTCGCCGACGAATACTTTATCCACGCCGTATTTGCCCAGTTCGGCGGCTAAACTTTCCACGCCGGAACCAAGCAGAATCGCGCTTACTTCATCGCCGCCGGCGTCCGCGAGTTTTCTCGCGGTCGAAGCCAGCTCCAGGCTTATCTTTCTCAGCGCTCCTTCGCGCTGTTCTGCAACTATCATTATTCCTTTTGCCATTTTCAAATCCTCCGCTTCTTAAATTAAATAACCTTTGCTTCTTCCCTGAGCAATCGCGCCAGTTCATCCGCTTTCTGTTCCGGTTCATCTCCGCAGATAATCTTTCCGGGAGGCCTTGCCGGTGGCGGAACGGTTTTGGCGACTTTGGCTTTCACCTCGGTGGCAATGCCCAGCGCCGCCGCGTCTTTCACGTCGACCGGTTTCTTTTTAGCTTTCATAATGCCGGGAAGGGAAGCATAGCGCGGCTCGTTGAGGCCTTTTTGCGCCGTGACCACGCACGGCAGCGCCGTTTCAATCGACAGTTGCGCTCCTTCGATGGGGCGGATAACTTTCACGGACGAGCCCGTGTATTCCAGTTTTGTCACCAGCGTCAGCTGGGGCAGCCCCAGAAGTTCGGCCAGCATCGCGCCGACCTGTCCTGAGTCATCATCGATGGCGCGCTGTCCGCAGAAGATGATGTCATGGGGCAAATCTTTGATTACGGCGGCCAGGGCCGAAGCCGTAACGTAAGCGTCGGCATTGTCGAGCGCCGGATCCGATACATGCACGCCCTTATCTGCGCCCATGGCCAGCGCCGTGCGGATGGTTTCCATCGCGCGCGCCTGTCCCACACAAACAACTGTTACGTCCCCGCCGTTTTTTTCCTTGAGGCGGAGCGCTTCTTCCACGCCGTACTCATCATAGGGGTTCATGACCCACTTGATTTGGCCTTCTTCGATACCCGAGCCGTCAGCTTTTACCTTGATTTGGGCTTCGGTATCGGGCACCTGTTTTACACATGCGATAATATTCACCTTAATACCTCCTTATTTTTTTTCGAATGCTTTACTTTGCAGAACCAACATCGTTTTTGTCATTGCGAGCCCCGCTTTAAGCGGGGTGAAGCAATCTATTTTTTATAGCGCCGGGATTGCTTCGCTCACTTAAGTTCCCCCAAGCGCTTTGCTCGGGACTTCGGCTTACCGCAAAGACGGCATTTTCTTTTTTTTGTCCCCGCGATGACGGAGCGGCGATCATGCAGCCTTTTTGTAAAAAAGCCCGATCTCCTTTTGGGGGAAACCGGGCTTTTTTGGGTTACACTTTGTTTTTCACGATGTCATCGACAACCGCGGGGTCCGCCAGCGTGCTGGTGTCTCCCAGGTTGTCCAGATCGTTGGCGGCGACTTTTTTGAGAATTCTTCTCATGATTTTGCCGCTGCGTGTTTTGGGCAGAGCGTCCGCCCACTGAATTTTTTCAGGCGTCGCGATGGGCCCGATGACCTTGCGCACATGGGCAACGAGTTCTTTTTTGAGCTCATCGGTTTTTTCCACGCCGGATTTCAGCGTCACGTAAGCGTATATCGACTGTCCCTTGATATCATGCGGGTAGCCGACCACGGCGGATTCGGCCACTTTCTCATGCGCGACCAGCGCGCTTTCCACTTCGGCCGTGCCCATGCGGTGGCCGGAGACGTTGATAACGTCGTCGATGCGGCCGGTAATCTGGTAATAGCCGTCTTTATCGCGGCGGGCTCCGTCACCGGCGGTGTAGACGCCGGGGAATTGTTCAAAGTAGGTTTCCTGGAAACGCTTGGGGTCTCCGTAAACGCCGCGCATCTGTCCCGGCCAGGGTCTTTTGATGACCAGCGCCCCGGAAGCTTCCGTTTCCGTGATTTCCTGTCCTTCGTCGGTAACCAGCGCCGGTTCCACGCCCATGAAGGGCATCCCGGGCTTGCCGGGTTTGGTGTCCTGCGCGCCGGGCAGACAGGTCAAAAGCACGCCGCCTGTTTCCGTCTGCCACCAGGTGTCCAGAATCGGGCACTGGGCGCGGCCGATGACATTGTAGTACCAGTTCCAGGCTTCGGGGTTGATGGGTTCGCCGACGGTGCCGAGAATTCTGATGGAGGAGATGTCGGCTTTTTTGACCCAGTCGTCGCCTTCCTTGGCGATGGCGCGGATGGCCGTGGGGGCGGTGTAGAATATGCTGACTTTGTACTTTTCGACAACCTTCCAGAAACGGCTGATGTCCGGGTAGTTGGGCACGCCTTCAAACATGATTGAGGTGGCGCCGTTGCACAGCGGGCCGTAAACAATGTAGCTGTGTCCGGTAACCCAGCCGATGTCGGCGGTGCACCAGTAGATGTCATCTTCATGATAATCAAAAATCATTTTGTGGGTGTAAGCGGTGTAAACCAGGTAGCCGCCCGTGGTGTGTAAGACGCCCTTGGGTTTTCCCGTGGAGCCAGACGTATACAGAATGAAGAGAGGATCTTCCGCGTCCATGTGTTCCGGTTCGCACACGTCGCTGGCCTTGGCCATTTCTTCATGCCACCACACATCGCGTCCCTCAGTCCAGTTGCATTTGATTTTGTCGCCGACTCTGTTGACGACAATCATTTTTTCGATGAAATCGAAAGCCTTGACCGCGTTATCGGCGTTGTCCTTCTGCGGGACGGCTTTGGCGCCGCGGAAAGTTCCGTCGCAGGTGATGACGATTCTGGATTTGCTGTCTTCGATGCGGTCGCGCAGAGCTTCGGCGCTGAACCCGCCGAAAACGATGCTGTGAATGGCGCCGATTCTAGTGCAGGCCAGCATCGCGATCGCCAGCTCTGGTATCATCGGCAGGTAAATCTGAACGCGGTCGCCTTTTTTGACTCCCATTGATTTGAGGACGTTGGCGAATTTACATACTTCCTTATGGAGCTCTTTATAGGTGATTTTTCTGTCCTCACCGGGCTCGTTGCCTTCCCAGATGATGGCGACTTTGTCGCCGCGGGTTTTCAAGTTTTTGTCCAGGCAGTTGTAGGAAATGTTGAGTTTTCCGCCTTCGAAAAATTTGACGTAAATGGGGCCTTTGCGGATATCGTAATTGTAATCCATCACCTTGTCCCATTTTTTGAACCATTCCACGTATTCTTCGGCGATTTCCGCCCAGAACTTGTCCGGCTCTTCGATAGAGCGCTTGTAGAGCTTGTCGTAAGCCTCTCTGCCGCTTATCCATGCCTTTTTCTTGATTTCTTCCGGAATAGGATATGATTCCTTCAATTCCACTTTTGAATCAGCCATAATACTGTTTAACCTCCCTTTAAATTTTATGCTTAAATTTTTTATTGCTTTTTTGTATGGCCAGGCCGGGCGCCACCCCGGTGCAATTCCTGTGAACCAGGGTCATATTTTGACCGCAAGTCACAAACTCCATGCGCCCTGACGTACCTTAATAAGGCTTTCGTGTCAAGAAATATTTGAAAAACGCGGCGCAAGGAGGTTATTTGAATAAAATTAAGATATTAGATAGTTAGACGTGAAGCGAAAAAGCGTGAAGCGTGAAGCG
>DSAV01000131.1 GCA_011046295.1 Deltaproteobacteria bacterium
ACAGGGGAATGCTCAAATCGGCAATAAATTTTCAAGTCGGTAACTCGTGTAATTAGCATTTTTAATAAATAAATTCTTTATGTTACTTGGTGTTAAATAATTCTATTCCGGACAGTAGTGATCGCGTAAATAAACTTACACCTTCCATCTCTAACGCCTCCCTTCAATATCCACATGGGAGCGCCGGTCAGCAGCGCTAAAAGCCTGGAACTGGAAAAAAATTGGCATCACTTTGGGGAACTGGTGCGCAGATACCCTAATCCTAAAAGATCAAGAACCCAAGTTGAACCAAAAGATCCGGCAATGCTTCAGTTTACCGGCGGGACCACCGGCATTCCGAAAGCGGCAATTTTGACACACGCAAATATTGTTGCGGCAACGTTTCAGGCCGCCTTATGGGGCAGCGCCACGATGCACCTGACTCCTCCGGAAAAACGCAATGTTATGGCTGTATTACCCTACTTTCATATTTACGGCAACATTGTCGTAATGAACTGGTCAATTTTTCAGTGCGCCACACAAATTCAGGTTCCCCGCTTCAACGTTGATGAAATGGTTGAGCTTCTGGACAAGTTCGAACAAATAACGTTCTTCCCGACAGTGCCCACCTTGATTACCGCGCTTATCAACCATCCGAAAGCGGAAGAATTAAGACTGGATAAAAAGCTGATGATGCTTAACTCGGGAGGCGCGCCCATGCCGATGGAACTTATCGAACATGTCAAAGACATGGGGATTTACTTTTCGGAAGGCTACGGGCTTTCCGAATCAACATCTCTGGGTATATCAAATCCTATTTTGGGATTAAAAAAGGTGGGGAGCATTGGCATTCCTTTTCCGGATAACGATGTCCGTCTTGTTGATGTGGAAAACGGAACCGTGGATGTTCCGGACGGTGAACCGGGCGAAATCATCATGAAAGGGCCGCTCATTATGCAGGGCTACTGGAATAATCCGGAAGAAACCAAAGGACAGCTGAGAGACGGCTGGCTGCATACTGGTGATATCGCCATTAGGGACGAAGACGGTTATATTTTTATTGTGGACAGAAAAAAGGATATGATTATCGCGGGCGGCTTCAATATTTACCCGCGTGATATTGATGAAGTGCTGTTTCAGCATCCCAAAGTTGCCGAAGCCGTCTCTATGGGCGTGAAGGACGAATATCGTGGCGAGACAGTTAAGGCCTATATCGTTCTAAAACCAGGTCAGCACTGCACTGAAGAAGAAATTATCAATTTCTGCAAAGAAAAACTGGTGGCCTATAAAGTCCCCAAGCTCATCGAGTTCAGGGATTCCATACCCAAATCAGCCGTCGGAAAAATATTACGTAAAATTCTACGGGAGGAAGAAGAAACAAAGATCAAAGAAAAACAAAAAACGAAATAAATTAACCACTCCCATTATGAGAAAACGATTTCCTTGACTTATGCGGCTGACTTTTATAGGTTTAAATTACCGCGGGAAGTCACTTGGTATAGTAATAACAACACAGGAGGAGACGAGATGGCTTTAGTAAAAGAAAAACGCAAGTTTAATTTTGTATTGCTGGCAGTGTTGATTATTGTAATTGTGATTGTTGCTTTGCTTTACGCAAGAGTATTCTAAAATTTCGCGCGAAAAGTCAGGGAAGAAATTTCTTTCCGATGTGTTTCTGATTGGTGCTGGTGACGTAACTCGGAGCATCCGGCACGTGTTATTTGTTTCAGATTCGCTGCCGCAGGATAACCAGGAGGATGGATTTTTTAATTAAAGTCTCTTTTGCGCCTGCACGTTTCCCTGCCGGATTTGTTCAATAAAATCAGCTTCACCTGTAATCTTCTGCTTGAATAACGTAACGCAGGAACCGGCATCAAAAATTTTGTGCGCGTCGGAGCCGCCCACACCGGGAATCCCAAGTTTTTGCATCGCTTTTTGCACTTTGGACACAGCCAAAGAGGAATGATCCGGATGATATAATTCGATAGCGTCAATGGGCAGATGGTAAATTTTGTCACCCGCGCCGTAGTAATGGGTCTTCCCCCGGCGCGACAGCTTATAAGGATGCGCGGCGATAATAATGCCTTTTTGATCATGTACCAGTTTTGCCAATTCGGCGGCGGCATAACGGCCGGTTAAACTATACTTCACGCCGAATACCAGAAAATCCCCTTCCATTTCATTTTTCTCATTGCGGGCGGAAATTTCCTGGCCGTTGATCAGGACAAGGCCATGCGGCGCGGCTATTTTTTTGAGCTTTTCGAATTCTTCATCCGGCCAGCGCATGCCGTGTTCGGTCAGCGCGAAGCCGTTTATTTTGGCTTCGAGCGCCTGCGCGATGAGTTCCTCCGGATGAATAAAAGAACAGTCGGAATATTTTTGCGTGTGAATGTGCAGATCAAAAACAGTTGTCATTAAATTTTTATTTAAACATCAGAAAATTTAAACTACTGATGAAAATATTCTCTCCATTATTTATTCAGCAGGCGGGCCGCATCTTTGGCCCAGTAGGTTATTATTATATCCGCGCCGGCTCTTTTGATGGCGGTTAGCGTTTCAAACATGGTTTTTTCTTCATCAAGCCAGCCTGCCTGCGCGGCGGCTTTAATCACGGAATATTCACCGCTCACGTTATAAGCCGCCAGTGGCAGGTCGAATTCCTGTTTCGCGCGGTAAATGATATCCAGATAGGGAAGCGCGGGCTTGACCATGATGATGTCCGCGCCTTCGGCCACATCCAGAGAAATTTCCCTGATGGCTTCGTCGGCATTGGCCGGATCCATCTGATAAGCCCTGCGGTCGCCGAACCGCGGCGCGCTTTCGGCGGCCTCGCGAAACGGCCCGTAAAAAGACGAGGCGTATTTGGCGCAATAGGCCATAATCGGAATATCTTCCAACGCGTTTTCATCCAGCGCTTCGCGAATCGCCGCCACCTGCCCGTCCATCATCGCCGAGGGCGCCACCATGTCCGCGCCGGCTTGCGCCTGAGAAAGAGCGGTTTTCGCCAAAAGCTCCAGCGTGGCGTCATTGAGCACGCGCCCGTCTTCCACTATGCCGCAATGACCGTGGCTGGTGTATTCGCAAAGGCAGACATCAGTGATTACCAGCATCTCCGGCACGGCCTCCTTGACACTCTTTAGGGCCTGCTGAATTATTCCGTCTTTGGCATAAGCGCCGCTTGCCTTCTCGTCTTTTTTATCGGGAATGCCAAAAAGCAGCAGCGCCGGGATTTTAAGCTCTTGCGCCTCGCGCGCCTCTTTGACAATATTATCCACCGACATCTGAAATTGCCCAGGCATGGAAGCAATCGGTTTTTTTACACCCTTCCCGCCCACTACGAAAAGCGGATAAACAAGATTTCCGATGCTGACGATTGTTTCGCGAACGAGCCTACGGAAATTTTCATTTTTTCTGAGCCGCCGCGGGCGGTAGTCAGGAAATTGCATGGCCTACTCCTTTTTTGCTATTTCTTTATCCGTTAAATAACAGGCGGGATCATCTCCCCAGATGTCGCCTGCCGCTTCCGCGCGCGCGCGGAAATTACCGCCGCAGACATTCAGCCAAACGCAGGCCGCGCAGCGGCCGCGCACGTGTTTTTTCTTGTCTTTTAATTTCATCAGAAATTCGTTTTGTTCATCCGTCCAGATTTTGCCGAAGGGCTTCTGCCGGATATTGCCCAGCGGCTGATTGCGCCAGAACTGATCCGGATACACTTCTCCGTCCCAGCTTACGCAACCGATACCATGGCCTGTAGAGTTGCCCTCATTCATCTCCAAAAGCTCCAGCACTTCTTTGGCGCGCTTAGGATTTTCTTTTTTCATTTTCAAATAAAGATACGGCCCGTCGGCGTGATTATCCACGGTGAGAATTTCCGGCGCAAGTCCATTATCAAACATTTCTTTTGTCCGGGTGGCAATCAAATCCAAAAGCGCGCGGGTTTCTTGATGCGTCAAATCTTCCTCGCGCAACTTGGAACCACGGCCCGTGTAAACCAGATGATAAAAACAAAGCCGCTCGATTTTCTCTTTTTTGAGTATATCAAACATCGCCGGCACGTCGGCGAGGTTGCGTTTATTTACCGTGAAACGAATCCCCACCTTAATTCCCGCGTTGTGGCAGTTGCGGATTCCTTCCATGGCTTTTTCGAACGCGCCTTTTGTGCCGCGGAAACGGTCATGCGTTTTTTCCAAGCCATCGAGACTTACCCCCACATAGGAAAGGTTTATTTTCCGCAATTTCGCGGCGATGTCTTTGGTAATCAGCGTGCCATTAGTGGAAATAACCGCGCGCAGGCCTTTATATGTGGCGTACTTGGCCAACTCCAGCAAATCCGGGCGCGTGAGCGGCTCACCGCCGGAAAACAAAATCACCGGCGCGCCGAAGTCCGCCAGATCGTCAATCAGTTTTTTTCCTTCCTCTGTCGTCAATTCATCGGGGTAATCAATATCGGCGGAAGCTGAATAGCAGTGAACGCATTTTAAATTACAGCGGCGCGTCATATTCCAGACAACCACTGGTTTTTTGTCCGCGGAAAATTGCAGCAAATGCGAGAGCAAATCTCCTGATTTTCTGTTGTAACGCAACACGTCGGATGGCTCCACCGCGCCGCAGTATAATTTGGAAATGCCGATCATTTTATCAATTCACATCCTTGGGATAGCATCTGTTCTTATCACAATTAATCAAGGACTGCACTAGGCCGGGCATGGTGTATTCTTTCTGCTCGATATCAACCTTAAATCCCGCTTTTTTTGCGGTAGCCGACGTTACCGGGCCAATGCAGGCAACGCGTACCCGCGGCGGCAGAACAAAATCCTTCCCCATTATTTCCACGAAATTGGTGACGGTGGAGGAACTGGTGAATGTAATCACATCCACCGCGCCCGCTTCAATCAGCGCCATTAATTCTTCTTTTTTCCGGCCCGAATTTACCGTCTGATACGCCCTCACAACGTCGACCGTGGCTCCCATTTTTCTTAGCCCTTCCGGCAGTGTATCACGGGCTTTGGCCGCGCGCGGAATCAGAATATTTTTGCTCTGCAAATCCAATGCGGAAAAAGATTGCAAAATTCCTTCAGCGATGAACTCTTCCGGCACCAGATCAACCTTGATATCTTTTTCCTCAATCTGGCGGGCGGTGGCCGGGCCGATGCAGCAGATTTTTATTCCCTTTAAATCACGGATGTCTTTACCTTTATGCCGCAGGCGTTCAAAAAAGAAATGCACGCCGTTGGCGCTGGTGAAAATCAGCCACTGATAATTTTCCAGCTGATCAAGGGCTTTATCCAAATCGCTCCAATCGTCAGGCGGCTCAATAGCTATGGCGGGGAAAGATATGGGATTGGCGCCCTGCTCCAAAAGCAGACGCGCCAGATCATCGGTCTGTCGTTCCGGGCGTGTAATTACCACACCCAGACCAAAGAGCGGCTTGTTATCAAACCAGCAAAGTTTTTCACGCAGGTCAACCACGTCACCAACCACTAAAATAGCCGGCGGGCGGAAATCATTGGCGTGCGCCAGGACGACAATGTTGGAAAGCATGCCAACTAAAACCTGCTGCGTGGGCAGGCTGCCGTTGCGGATCAGCGCCACGGGTGTTTCCGGCGTCTTGCCGTGTTTAATGAGCTCTTTGGTAATCTGAGCAAGATTTTTCACGCCCATCAGAAAAACAAGCGTGCCGATTTTGGCGAGCGCCGCCCAGTCGATATCACTTTTTTCTTTCGTCGGATCTTCATGGCCGGTAACAAAAGCCACCGTGGAAGTAAAGCCCCGTTGCGTAAGAGGAATTCCCGCGTATGCCGGAACGGCTATAGCCGAGGTCACCCCGGGAATGATTTCAAATTCCACATTATTCTCTGCCAGCTTTTGCGCTTCTTCTCCGCCGCGCCCGAAGATAAAAGGATCGCCGCCTTTGAGACGCGCCACGTTGTTGCCGGCCTTCGCCTCTTTTACCATCAATTCGTTTATCTGTTCTTGCGATAACGTGTGGTCGCCGCCCTTTTTACCCGCGTAAATAAAGCGCGCCTGTGCCGGCGCGAATTTCAGCAGCTCTTCGTTAACAAGATTGTCGTAAATGACAACATCAGCGGCAAGCAGCGCTTCCACGGCTTTGAGCGTAATCAGACCTGCGTCTCCCGGCCCCGCACCGATGATATATACTTTTCCTGTTTTTGTTTTTTGAACAGTCATTTTAGCACATCAACTCCAGCAGTCCTTTGCCGCCTTTTTCCAGAATCAAATCCGCCAATTTTTTCCCCAGCACTTGAGCCTCTTCGATTTCTCCCCAGACTTTATCCCTGATCACTGTCGAACCATTCGGCGCGGCCAGCAACCCTTCCAGCGTCAATCTTTCTCCTTCCAGTAATCCGTAAGCCGCCATGGGCAGACGGCAGCCGCCGCCCAACGCCCTCAGATAGGCGCGCTCCGCGCTCACTTCCGCAGCGGTTTGCGGATGATTTAACCTGGCGCAAATCCCGGCCAAATCCGCGTCGCTTCCTCTTACCTGCAATCCCAGCGCTCCCTGACCCGCCGCCGGCAGCATCAATTCCACGGGCAGATACTGCGTAATTTTTCCCAGATATCCCATCCTCTTCATGCCTGCCGCCGCCAGGATAACACCGGTAAGATTTTCCGTCTCTATTTTTTTGAGCCTGGTGTCGATATTACCGCGCAGCGGCATAATATTCACATCCGGCATCATCGCTTTAATCTGCGCGGCGCGCCTGAGCGACCCGGTGCCGATTTTCGCGCCTTTAGGCATGAATTCCATCTTTACATTGCCGCGCGAAACTAAAATATCGCGCGCGTCTTCGCGCGGCATAATCGCCGCAAAAATTAATTTCTGCGGAGTCTCGCCCGGCACGTCTTTCATGCTGTGCACCGCCAGATCAATGTTTCCGGCAAGCAATGCCTCTTCGATTTCCTTGACAAAAACCCCCTGCCCGCCAATTTGCGCGAGTGAAACATCCTGCATGATATCGCCCTTGGTTTTAATCACGCAGATATCAGCCTCTGTTTCCGGCGCGGCTTTTTTTAAGGCATCCACAACATAATTCGTCTGTGCCAACGCCAGTTTGCTGCCGCGCGTTCCTACTTTTATATGCACATTTATCCTTTCTCAATCATCCAGACGGAAGAGCTGCCGCACCGCGGCCACGATGTCCTGAGAGTTAAACTCGGCGCTTTCTTCCTTCATTACCGACACGGGTGAATGTAAAATTTTGTTCACAATTCCGTTTACCAGCGCCTCAATTTTTTCTCTTTCGCCGTTTTCCAG
This sequence comes from Deltaproteobacteria bacterium, assembly GCA_011046295.1. Classification (GTDB taxonomy): domain Bacteria; phylum Desulfobacterota; class Syntrophia; order Syntrophales; family Smithellaceae; genus UBA4810. Next base: position 7,256 of record DSAV01000131.1, read on the forward strand.
TTTACCCATCCAACTTTGCGCTTTTTCCAGCTCCGCGCGCGCAATCCCACCCGCCTTGGTGCGCAGAGAAACAATTGTCGGCACCGCTTCCAGTTCTTTGAGCCAGTTACTATATTGAGATACTTCTTCAGAGACAAGCTTTTCCGCTTTAAGCGCCTCACGGCGCCGGGTCTTCATGTTATCATCGACAATGTCCTGCAAATTGTCAATATTGTACAGATAGACATTTTCAATGCCGTCGACGGCAGGGGCGATATCGCGCGGCACAGCAATATCAACCAGAAACAGCAAGCGGTTCTTTCTTTTGCGCAGAGCCTGTCTGATCATATCTTCCGTGATGATGTGGGAAGGGGCGCCGGTGGAGCTTACTACTATATCCGCGTTAGAAAGAGCCTCGTCAAGAGCATCAAGCCCTATGGCACTGCCATGAAATTTTTCCGCCATAACTGCTGCCTGAGCCAGTGAACGGTTGGCTACAGCAATTTCCTGAGCGCCGTTGGCGACCAGATGTGTGCAGGCCAGTTCTGCCATCTCGCCCGCGCCGACCACCAGAATTTTCTTGCCATCCAGAGTTCCGAATATTTTTTTGGCTAGCTCCACCGCGGCAAAACTCACCGAAACGGGATTGGCGGCAATACCTGTTTCCGTGCGCACGCGCTTGGCCGTGCGGAAAGCACGGTGCATCAGGCGATTAAGCACGATTCCGGTGGCATTTTGCGCCAGAGCACGGCGGTAGGCGTCTTTAACCTGACCGAGAATCTGTGTTTCGCCCATCACCAGGGAATCAAGACTGGAAGTAACCCGAAACAAATGCCGTATCGCATCATCATCGCGGTAAATGTAAAGGCAAGCTGCTTCGTCATCCGTCAAGCCGCCTTTTCTCATCAACGCCGCCTTTAGTTTATCAACCGTTTCGGCGCTATCTTCTATTACGGCAACCACCTCCACGCGATTACAGGTGGAGAGAAACAGAACTTCTGCCACTCCTTCAACAGCAAGAAAACCCGGCAGTAAATTTTCTTCTTCTTCGCAAGCGGCAAAAAGCCTTTCGCGCACAACCAATGGGGCTGTTTTATGATTCAATCCGATAAGTATAATCATTTTCAATTAAAACTGTGAATCGTCGGCAAATAAAAACGGATTATCAGAGCCGAAATTAAAAACAGCACAAAAACCGCGCAGGAAAGAGTTGCCATTCTAAATCCCTTCCAGCCGATAACGAGGCGCTGATGAAGCAAAAATCCGTAAACTACCCAAGCGGCAAAAGACCAGACAACTTTCGGATCGGCAGGCCACAGATGCTCCCATACGAAAGCCGCGTATATCGCGCCGCCAATAATGCCCACTGTCAGAAAAGGAAATCCCAGCAACAAGCATTTGTGGTTAATGCCATCGAGATCATTGAGCGGCGGCAGCAATCTGCTCATGGAACCCATTTTTTTGCTCTTGAGCAGGCTGCTTTGAATGATAAACATGGCAGCGGCGCACGATGCCAGAACAAAAAGAATTTCGCCCACAATGGCAAAAGCCAGATGCGCCGTGGCCAGCCAGCCTTGCAGATTCTGCGGCAAAATGGCCTCGCTGGTTTCCCGCCCGGCGGCGGCAATCATAAAAAGCAGGACGAACGGCGAAACAAACGCGCCAAGCAATCTTGTTTTCGTTTTCAGTTGAAAAGCCAGATAAACTCCACTTGCCGACCACGCGTAAAAGGCAAAAAGCTCGCGCGAACCGAGATCGTGAAATCCGGCGGAGATTATAACGGCGAGCAACAGATAAACAGTCAGAGAAACAAAGGAAAAACCAAGAATCCAGGTGGAAATTTTTGCCAGCACCACTCTTTTGGCAAGCAGAGAAAACAAATAGCCGGCCACGCTCAGTGCGGCTCCGGTAAAAGCAATTTCAAACATAACAGTTTTCGCGCTAAGCAAAGTCAATTTCCACCGCCTCACCGGTTATTTCCTTGACAATATTTTTCACCTGCCCTTTATTTTTTGCGCGGATAGCTTCCAGCAAGCCTGCGCTTAAAAGCTTGTCGAACCAGACATTACCGACACCCGCTTTTTTTCCCATTCTCGGTCGCAGCTGCCCCAGTATACCGGTCAGGATCGCGTATTCCTCGCCGTAGGCAACCTCCAGTTCCTCGCGTAAACGGCGCGCCAGCGCGGGGGAATTCCCGCCCGTACCTATCGCAATTACCAGCTCCCCGCGTTCCACCAGGGACGGCAATATAAAATCACACTTTTGCGGATCGTCAACGATGTTGACAGGTATGCCTCTTTCCCGCGCGTCTCGCGAAACGGCGGCGTTGATTTTTTCGTCATCTGTAGCGCCGATAACCAGAGCGGCGCCGTAAATATCTTCCAGGGAATATTCTCCGGCAATATGCGTGATTTTGTTTTTATCTTTCAGCAAGGCAAGCTCTCCGGTCAAATCGGGGCTGATGACAAAAACTTTCGCGCCGCATTGCAGAAGCCGCATGACTTTTCTTTGAGCAACTTCACCGCCACCGACAACCACGCATTTTTTATCCGCGATACTCCAGAAAACAGGATAATATTTCAATGTTTCCCTTTCTTTGCGGCCCCGGACGACCGGGGAGTCTTGGGAAAACTATCACGAAGGAAGGCAAAATTCAAGCTACGCTATTGTGTCACCCGTCCAACGGTAATGATATTTTTGCGCCCTGCCAGATTTGATGTTCAGTCCTCTTGAATTATTGCCGAAAACAGGTTATAAAACTTTAAACTTGCCAAAGGATTTTTCATGGGGAAAAAACAGCAGGAAAAGTGGCTAAAAATGGAAATAACCGCCCAGGCGCGACTTATGGACGCGCTCGGCAACTTTCTGACCGAAACAGGGGCCCAGGGCGTGTTTCAGGAAACACTGGAGCCGCAGGTGGCCGGCGACTTTCCGGAACCTTCATCCCAAGAAATAATTCAGGCATATTTCCCCCATGATTCGCGGGAAGAAAAAAGAATCGCGACTGTTGGGAAATATCTGGAAAGCCTGAAAGATTTATTCCCCGAATATCAGCCGCCTGTGCTGAAGACCGAAATAATCGCCGATCCGGACTGGGCCCAGCAGTGGAAAAAATATTTTAAACCGATAAGAGTAAGCCAAAGCATTATCGTCAAACCGACATGGGAACGTTATTCCCCTTCCAGCCGTGATATCGTAGTTGAGATAGATCCGGGCATGGCTTTCGGCACGGGACAACACGCGTCAACCAGAATGTGCATTGAAGCTCTGGAAGGAATCATTCTGAAGGATCGCTCGATAAAAAGCTGGAAAGCGCTCGACGTCGGCTGCGGCACGGGAATTTTAGGCATCACCGCCGCCAAGCTGGGCGCCGAGGACGTAATCGGCGTCGATATTGACAAAAAAGCCGTGGAAATCGCCTGTGAAAACGCCGCGATCAACCAGGTGGAAGACTGCGTGAAATTTATCAATCGCGATGTCAAAACACTGACCGAGCCACGTAATTTAATTATCGCCAACCTGACCGCGAAGCTTCTTCTGGAACTTCACGGTCATCTGACCGGCCTGCTTATGCCGGAAGGTTACCTGATTATCTCCGGCATTATCGAACATGACGTAAAAAGTATTGAAGAAATTTTCAGCAAGCCGACATTTATTCAGAAAAGAATAATCAGGGAAAAGGAATGGGTCTGCTACGTACTGAACAAGACACAGCGGGCATCTGAGGATATATTTTGACCATCCCCCGCATATACAGCTCTGAAAGTCTTCAGAACAAAGAAAGCTGCCGGCTGGCCGAAGATAATTTAAAATATATAAAAACGGTACTGCGCCTGAAACCCGGTGATGAAATCAGCGTCTTCGACGGCTTCGGCAACGAATTCAAGGGAACAATTTCAACCTTTAGCCCTCAAGGCGTGGAAGTTAAACTGGGTAAGAGAATTCCCCGGGAAGATAAGAAAATCAGTATTACACTGGCGCAGGCCATTCCGAAAGCGGCAAAAATGGATTTTATTGTTAAAAACGCGGCCGAACTGGGTGTTGATTTGATTATCCCCTTCACGGCTCATAGATCGATCAGCCGGATTGCCGGCGACAACGCGGCGCAAAAAATAAAACGCTGGCAAAAAATCGCCGCCGAGGCCGCGCGCTGTTCGCGAAGCAGTTTCCTGGCGAAAATCGCACCCGTGTCATCATATCAAGAAATGTTAAAGCACGCGGAAAACAAACATGTCAAAATGATTTTTTGGGAAGAGGAAGAAAAAAACAGCATCAGGGCGGCGCTCGGCGACAAAAAGCTTGACACTCTGCGTGATTTTTTTATTATTGTCGGACCGGAAGGCGGCTTTTCCAGGGAAGAAATCGCAGCGGCGAACCAAGCCGGGTTTCAGAGCGTAAGTTTGGGCAAGCATATTTTGAAGGTGGAAACGGCCGCAACGGTTATAATTTCCATTTTGCACTACGAAAAAGGAATTTTCAGCAGTCACTGAGGAGGAGGGATAAAATGCCCGTTTACAGATTTGCCGGTTTCTGGCGGCGTTTCGTCGCTTATTTTATCGACAGCTTGATTATCGGCGTCATCTTTTTTGTTTTGTTCATGGTTGGCGTGATAGCCTTTTTTGTCGGCGCCGCATCCGGACAGGGGAGTGGCTTGATGGAAAGACTGTCCGATCCCGTAACACTAACCTCCGCGACTATTCTTATGTGGATTTTCGGGCTGGCGGTAAACATATCATATTTTACATATTTTCACGGAGCGACAGGACGTACGCCGGGCAAGATGCTTCTGGGCCTGCAGGTAATCAGCGCTGACGGCAAACCGATTACCTTCGGCATCGCTTTTTTGCGCGCGGTCGGTTATCTGGTTTCCGGCGCAATATTCAACCTCGGCTTTATCTGGGTCGCTTTTGACAAACGTAAGCAGGGCTGGCACGATAAAATCGCCGCTACTGCGGTAATTATCCGCGAAGAGCAGACGCAAGCCGCGGGCATTTCCATTCCCGACGCGCTTGTGGTTTCGCCGGATGCCGGCGCGCCCGACCAGCCCGTGTACCGGGTTGACGAACAGGCCGAAATGCCGGAAAATAATAAATAATCAAAGGCAGGTTTTGCGCGCGGCGGGAAAAAATGCCTTGACAAAGAATCCTATATTTTATAGACGATTCTGCCCCGGGTCGGTAGCTCAGTCGGTAGAGCATCGGACTGAAAATCCGAGTGTCGGCAGTTCGATTCTGCCCTGACCCACCATTAGATTCCTGGCCCTCTTTATTTTTTAATATGGAGAGGGCTTTTTTTAGATTTGTTTGTATTTGGTAGCGCATGACCAAAGTTAAATTGAAAATCATGCTGGTCAATCCTCCCAACTGCGGCCGCTCCATCCCGGAGGAAGAATACGGCATAACGTCACTAAAGCAGCTTTTCAAGGGAGAGCCTTTCAGCCTGGAATTTCTGGCCGGGCCTCTGCGTGAACACGATGTGCTGATTTTTGACATGAAGTGCGAAAGCGAGGATGCTTTCTGGGCGGAGTTTCACCATTTTAATCCTGATGTTGTGGGCTTCACCGCCGTCACCTGCGAGGCTAATACCGTTATCCGTTTAGCCGCAAACATCAGAGAAAAGAGTAACGCCACGATAATCATCGGCGGCAATCACGCCACCTACAATCCCGAATATTTCAATCGTTTTGAATTTGACTATATTGTTATCGGCCTGGGAAAAAAGAGTTTTGCCGAGCTGATTGAAAAAATGGCGGATGGCAAAAAACCAAACGGCATCGCGGGAATCGCCAAAACCAACCCCGGGAAACCGCTCACCTACCTGGCGCGCGATTATAATGAAGCTGATTTAATGGCCGAACTTCCGCCGCGCTACGAGCTGGTGGCGAAATACCGCGGCCACTACTTTCTGGAACAGCTCGGCCTCTCCATGGGCTTTGTGCTGAGCGCCTACGGCTGCACGCATAAGTGTTCCTTTTGCGCGATACCAAACATGGCCGGAGGCAAATATCTGAACTATGACGCCAACGCCGTCGTGCGCGATATCGGCCTTTTGGGTGACACTTCCTTCATCCGTCTGGTGGACGCCAACACGTTCGGCAACGCGCGCCACTCACAGGAGCTTTGCGATAAAATAAAGAGCGCCGGCATTGCCAAAAAATATTTTGCCGACGTCCGCGCCGATACCATCGTCAAATATCCCGATCTAATGAAAAACTGGAAAGAAGCCGGACTTTACGCGGTGATTGTGGGTTTTGAGGATGTCTCCGACGAACGGCTCTCTTCTTATAACAAAAAGTATCAGGGGCGCGTCATCAGCCAGGCTATCGAGATACTGCATGCGCTGGGGATTGTCATTATCGGCGATTTTATCGCTTCGCCTGGCGATGATGAAGATAGTTTCAAAAAGCTGGAGTATTTTATTGGGGCACACCAGATTGAAGTGCCGGTAATTTCCGTTTTAACGCCGCTGCCGGGAACGCCTCTTTACAAAATAATGAAAAAAGATATAATAATAGACGATTTTGATTATTACACTTTTACCAACGCGGTAACAGCCACCAAAATGCCGGAAAAGTTGTTTTATCAGGCCTACGCCGATTTAATGAAACGGCTGCATGAAAAGCCGCACCGGCCGCAGTAACAAAGGAGAAGATTTTTAGTGGAAGTTTACATAAACGATATCGCCGCTTTCCTGCCCAATGAACCGGTGGATAATACGGAAATTGAAGATGTGCTGGGAAAAGTTCACGGCAACCGCTCGCGCATCAAATCAATGGTGCTCAAAAACAACGGCATACAAAAACGCTATTACGCCATTGACCGCAAAACGGGGAAACTTAACTACACTAACGCGGGCCTGGCCGCGGAAGCGGTAAAGAGATTAAATCCCTCCGAAAATTTTAAAATAAACGATATCCAGTGCCTTTGTTCCGGCACGACGATTGCCGACGTGATCGCGCCCGGGCACGGCCTGATGGTGGCGGGCGAACTGGGCATAGGCCCGTGTGAAGTGATTTCCACTTCCGGCATCTGCTTATCCGGCGTCACCTCTTTTAAGGCGGCCTGGGCCAATGTGGCGCTGGGCTTGAGCGAAAACGCCGTAGCTACGGCCTCGGAGTTAGCCTCATCTTTAATTCGTTCCGACTTTTTCGAGCACCTGCCGAATGATCCGGATTTTAAAAATCATCCGGTGGTGGCTTTTGAATCGGATTTTCTGCGCTGGATGTTATCAGATGCCGGCGGAGCGATTTTCTTCTCCGGCAAAAAAAACGCAGGGAGAAAATCCCTGCGCGTGGAATGGATTGAGCATGTTTCTTACGCGGGGCAGATGGATGTCTGCATGTACGCGGGAGGCATGAAAACACCGGAAGGCAAAGTGACCGGCTGGCGGGAACTTGATTCTCTACAGGAAGCGATAGACAAAAATTTTCTGGCGCTCAAACAGGATACGGAAGTATTGGGCGATCACGTGGTGCGCCTGACCGTCAACGAGGCGCTCACCCGCACCGCGCAGAGAAGAAAAATAAAGCCGGAAGAAATCGACTGGTATCTGCCGCATTATTCCTCGGAATTCTTCCGAGATAAAATTCACGACGCGATGGCCGAGGTTAATTTTAAAATTCCTTACGAGCGATGGTTTACCAATCTGGCCTACAAAGGCAACACCGGCGCCGCATCGATTTATGTGATGTTGGAGGAACTCTTTCATTCGGGTAAACTGAAGGAAGGCCAGAAAATTCTCTGCTACATCCCCGAAAGCGGCCGCTTTTCCGTCGCCTATATTCTTTTGACGGTGGTTTAATCGCATACCGGCAGATCTGACGCCAAAACGTCCGGGGCCCTAATACTATTACCGCTTCTTCCTGGCTTAATCTTCTTTCTTGCCAGCTCAAATACAGCTCTTCAAAAAGCATCTTCCGCACCTCCTGTAGATACTCCGTCCGTCTCATCCGTCACCTCCAACAAGGTAACTTCTAACCGGACAGTTTATGTGCTACAAGACCGGACATATTACGTGCTTCTTACATAACAGAATAAAGATGTTGACATTTAAAAACGAAATGGTAACTTACTTTATACCTGAACATAATATAATATCATCAATGACGTAGTCATCTCTTTCTACACTTAATTACCAAGGTATCATATAAATTATTTATTTAATTCAACTTTAGCAAAGGAGGAAAAAAATGAATAAAAAAATTATTTTTCTAAGTGTGGCGGTGTTTATTTTGCTGGCCGGATACGCTCTGGCAGGTCCGAAAATTAATCCCGGCAAATGGAAAATTACCACCACAACCGAAATGGCGGGAATTCCCCCGCAGACTGAAAAGCACACCCAGTGCATATCCTCCGATGCTTTGGTTCCCATGAGCGGGGATGCCCGGCAGGACTGTAAAGTCACGGACATCAAAACCAGCGACGATTCCGTTTCGTGGAAAATTTTTTGCGGCGACGAAAACAACGGAATGAAAGGCATAGGAACAGTCACCTACAGCGGAAACGATATGAACGGTGTGATGAACATGACCATTATCCCCCATGGCACGAAGGTGAAAAACAAAATTTCCGGCCAGCGTATCGGCAACTGTGACGGGCGAACAGGAACTCCCGTAACTTCCGAGGAAGGAAAACATGAGCCATCCGCAGTCGAAAAGGCAGTCGCTGATGATGTAAAGGATGTGGGCAGAGCCGCCAAGGACGAAGCCAAACAAGGAGTTGTAAATGAGGTCCGTGGCGCAATAAGAGGTTTGTTTAAATAATTATTATGAACCTGATTTAAAAAACAAAACATTAGATTTCGTTATTTGCGCGAATCTCTTTTCGCGAAGGTAAAAATGCGAGAATTTTATGCGAGTTATCAGATTTATTTCAAACCTGATTCTTAAAATTTTATTTTGCAAAAAAGTTATTTTCAAATCAAATTCAGGAGGGAAAATTATGAACCGTTTTAAATTTGCTTTTCTTGCCTTGGTAATGTTGATTGTTTTTGTTTCTCCGACTCTGGCCGATGATGTTAAAGAGCATCCGTTAATCCGGCCTTTCCCGGGCTCAGTTTTAGCCAAAAACATGTCGAAACATAAAAACTTTGATGCCTACGAATTTTACTATTTAAATGAGACAACAAAGAAAAGAGAAAAAAAGACCGTCAAGGGCGAATATTGGAGACTCCTGTATGAAGTTCGGACACCCTCCGGCGACCGGGTCAGAACCATTTCAAAAGTGGAATTTTATGAAAACTACAAAACAGCAGCCAAGGAAAAAGGCGGCCGGGTCGTTTACGAAGATGTGGGTCAATTGGTTCTCACCATACCCCGGGACGACGGCGGTGTCACCTGGCTCAGAGTCGCCGGCAGCGCCAACCTTGGGCAACAGGATCTGGTTATTATCGATGAACAGCCATTTAAGCAATCGCTGGTTTTCGGTCCGGCGCAGTTGAAAGAAGCTCTGGACAAAGACGGCAAAGTCGCTCTCTATGGGATTCATTTCGATTTGGACAAAGCCACGCTCAAGCCTGATTCTGTCAAACAGCTTCAACACATTGTCACTTTGCTTTTGACTTATCCCCAGTTGAAGCTCGAAGTTCAGGGTCACACCGACAACCAGGGGAAAGCCGCGTACAACATGAAATTATCACAACAAAGAGCCGAAACCGTTAACCAGTATCTCCAGCTATTTGGTATCAGCTCAAAACGTCTGGTGCCTAAAGGTTATGGTCAAACAAAGCCCGTGGCTTCCAACGCGACAAAAGAAGGCCAAGCCAAAAACAGGCGTGTGGAACTGGTTAAAAAATAG
>DSAV01000045.1 GCA_011046295.1 Deltaproteobacteria bacterium
GGGGAAGCAGCATGGCCCAACGATGGCTGGCGGCAGTGTGCTTACATTGCGAACAAGGGTTCAGACGAGTTAAAGGCTATGCGTCGATAGATGAGGTGATCAAGAGAATCGAAAATATACAGGGCACCGATACGTCATTGAAAAAAGCAGCATAAAATAATGGGGGCCACTAAAATAATTTCAACTAAAAAATTGACATGCTCTTAAAATGCGCATAAATCGTCATTCTTACTTGACATGCGGAAAGTTTTTTCTATATAAATACATACATGACTTGCTTGAAGGGAAAAATCTGAATAAATGGAATTGGCAAATAGCGCTTTATCCATCATCAAAAGTATCCGGATACAGGATGTTATGGATATTGCGATTATTGCCGTCATGATTTTTGCCTTTTTTACCTGGTTTAAAAACAGGGCTTCCCGTTTTGTGCTTATCGGAATCATCCTTCTCGGCGGCATCTACATAGCCGCGCGTTTCTTTCAGCTTTACCTTACCACTATTGTCCTTCAGGCTTTTTTTGCCATTGTGCTTTTTGTATTAGTTGTCATCTTTCAGGAAGATTTGCGTAACTTTTTTGAAAGATTGGCGATGCTGGGAAATCTCAGAAAAAAAGCGCGTCCTCTTTCTGAACTGGAAAAAGCTTCGGAAATAATCACCCAAACGGCGGTAACTCTGGCAAAAAAAGGTATCGGCGCCTTAATTGTCCTGCAGGACAACGATCATCTGGACAGACACCTGCACGGAGGAACAAAACTGGACGGCCTGATAAGTGAACCTGTGCTGGAAAGTATCTTTGATCCTAATTCGGACGGCCACGACGGAGCGGTTATTATCAAAGGCGACCGGATAAAAATGTTCGGCTGTCACCTGCCCCTGTCCATCAACACTGCAAGATACGGCAATATCGGGTTACGTCACTCAGCTGCAATCGGACTTGCGCAACGCTCCGATGCCCTTTGCATCGTCGTTTCCGAGGAAACTTCCGCGATATCCATTGCCTACCAGAACAACTTGACCAGGGTATCCAACGCGGCGGCGCTTCATAAAGAACTGGAACAGTTTTTTATGCGTAATGTCACCGCCAAGAAAACGCACCCGGCAATTGCCTGGCTCAAGGAAAACAAAAAGGAAAAAGTTATTGCGCTGATTCTGGCAAGCACTTTATGGATTGCCTTCGGTTACCAACGAGAAATAGTCCGCCGTAATTTTATTATACCTATAGAATACCGTAATGTACCGCAGTATTGGCGCATTGACGAACCGCGCCTAACAGAAGCAAAAGTCATACTTCAGGGGCCGCAACAGGCATTTTATCTCCTTGATGAGCGTTCTTTGAAGCTTTCCTTGGACTTGGCTTCCATTTCTGATACGAAGCAAGAGATTGTTCTGTCCAAAGAAATGGTCAATGCGCCTTCCAATCTCTCGATTACGGAAATAAAACCCGCAACAATTCATATTTACGCCACTAATCTTGTTTCCGGAACATTGCCCGTAACAATCGTAACCATGAATTCCTTGCCCGATAATATTTCGCTGCAAAAAATGACAATATCTCCACCTGAAGTGGCTGTATTATATGATTCGCGCATGAATCCTGATAGCATAAAACTAAAAACGGAACCAATCGACCTGCAAAAAATCAATCTCACGACGACTATTGACACGCGGGTTGTGTTACCGGACGGAGTTTATTTCCCGGAAGGAAAAGCACCGACCACACGCGTTATCGTCAGAGTAAAAAAGAGAAGCACGTAACTATTGTGGATGTTCGCCAGGACACTGACGGACACAACTGATTTTTTATTATTCACATTTAACGCGTCAAATTCCGCAAAGCAAAGTTATTGCATTAGACGCAAAAATATGCTCATTTTTATACTACAGGTCATAAAAATACAGGAGGCTTAGACATGGGAGTTTTTGCAGCAAGTGATATAGTGGAAGTTGCAGTTCGCATTGAAGAAAATGGCGTAAATTTTTACAGGTTTGCCGAACAAATCGCCGCTGGGCAGAAAGCAAAAGAGCTTTTTGCCCATCTGGCGCAGGAGGAAATAAAGCATAAAAAGATATTTGAAGAAATATTCGCCAAAATGGAAAAGGCGTCGCCACCGGAAACATATGAGGGCGAATTCAGCGCTTATCTGCGCTCCTACGTGGATAATAACATAGTTTTTACGAAAGAAGCGATTGATAAAGAGCTGGCCAAGGTTACAGATACCATAGCCGCTTTTGACTTTGCGATGCGCCGCGAGCTGGACTCTATTCTCTATTACCACGAGATCAAGAAGTTAGTCCCGGAAGCGCAACACAACGTGATCGAGCAGATAATAAATGAAGAAAGAAAGCATTATTCCCTGCTGACAGAAATGAAGAAGCGCCATGCGAAATAACGGACAGGCGTGCCCGGCAACGTGTTTATAAAATATTGGCTTTCGGCGGAAAATAATAATTACTTTTTTAAGCCGTATTTTTTCAGCTTGTAGCGCAGCATGCGTTCCGACATACCAAGAATTTCGGCAGCTTTTGTCTGGTTGTCTTCCGTTTTCTGCATAGATTCGGCAATTAATTTTTTTTCTAACTCTTCTACAGATTCACGAAAAGGGCCGACTTGTTTCTTGTCCGGCACATCAGCCACAGATACTATTTCAGCGGGCAGGTCAGCTGTGGTAATGTATTCACTGCGCGCCACAACCACCGCCCGCTCCAATATATTGACCAGCTCGCGCACGTTGCCCGGATATTCGTATTTTAAAAGCACGTCTCGAGCATCCGATGTTAATCCGTTAATATCTTTCCCGTTTTCCGCCGCAAATTTATCGATAAAATGATTAATTAAAATACGCAGGTCTTCTTTTCTCTCCCTTAATGGAGGCAAAGACATCGTTACAACTTTCAATCTGTAGAACAAATCTTCCCTGAAAACTCCTTCTTTAACCAGCTCTTCCAAGTCGCGGTTGGTCGCGCTGATTATCCTTACATCAACTCGAATATTTGCGTTGCTGCCCAGACGCTGGAATTCGCGCTCCTGTAAAAACCGCAGCAGCTTGACCTGAACATTAGGAGTCAACTCGCCTATCTCATCAAGAAACAGGGTACCGCCGTCCGCTTCTTCAAAACGGCCGATGCGCTTTGATGTCGCCCCGGTAAACGCCCCTTTTTCGTGCCCGAATAATTCGCTTTCAAGCAAGTTTTCATGCAGCGCAACACAATTAACAATAATGATCGGTTTATTCGCCCGTGGGCTCAATTGGTGAATCAGCCGCGCCAGCAGTTCCTTCCCCGTGCCGCTTTCGCCCTGAATTAAAACCGATGCGCGGCTGGAAGCAACGCGACCGGCCATGTTGATTACTTCGGCCATCAGCGGGCTCTTGTATACTATTTTTTCGGCGGCAACTCCCCTCTTGTCAAACTCTTCTCTTAGAAGCTTATTTTCCTGAATCAGCTGCCTTCTTTCCGCCACCCGGTTAACCAGAATCAACAATTCATCAAGATCCACAGGTTTTGTTATATAATCAATAGCGCCAACCTTCATAGCTTCCACCGCTGTTTCAATGGTTCCATAAGCGGTAATGATGACGACATCTATTTCAGGGTTGATATGTTTAACTTCCTTTAGTACTTCCAGGCCGTCCATACCGGGCATCTTATAATCGAGCAGAACAAAATCAAAATGACCATTTAAAACCGTTTTAATGGCTTTTTTTCCGTTTTCCGCTTCCACGACATTGTTGCCTTCGGCAAGTAAAAAATCCCGCAGCATTTCCCGTTGGGATTTACCGTCTTCTACAATAAGAATGTTTAGTTTCTGCATGTGCTAAAGCCTTATTTCCTAATGGTTATTTGTTCTTTTTTGCTCTTTGGGCAAAATAACCTCAATGGTTGTCCCCTCACCCTTGCGGCTTATTACGCGTATCTCTCCACCGTGGCCGCGAATGATTTCACTGGCTAAGGGCACTCCCAGGCCAACACCTTTTTCCTTGGTTGTGTAATCAGGACTGAATATTCTTTCGATTTCATCAGCTGTCATACCGCAACCTGTATCGGAGATGCTGACAATAATGTAATTTTTACCTTCTTTATCCACGGTAATCGTAATTTTACCCTGTGCCGGGATGGATTCCATGGCGTTTTTTATTAAATTAAAAAGCGCCTGCTGGATCTTATTAATATCCACGGGAATGATTGCGGGAACGTAGCGCCATCTTTTTTCTATGATAATCCCGCGCTCTTGCGCTTCAGTCTGAATAAGACTTACTATTTTTTGTAAAATTTCCGTAACGGAAAAATCTCGCAGTTCCAGCCGGCGGGTTTTGGAAAAGGAAAGGAACTCTTCAATGATTAGGTCAAGGCGCTTAATCTCGTCTCTCACCACGCCGGAAAGATTTTGAAAATCTTGAGCTTTGTCTGAATCGGAAGGAATGAAATCTTTCTTTAGTCTCTGTGTGGCCATACTAATGGCGTTCAAAGGATTGCGGATTTCATGCGCCACTCCCGCCGCGAGCTGCCCCAAGGCAGAGAGCCTTTCTGCCTTTTCCAGGCGTCTTTCCATTTCAATTACGCCGGCCATGTGACGGTTCTGGTCATAGTAAAGAAGCCACATCGAAAACATCGCAATGATTACGACAAAAACCATAAAGACATAAATATTCTTTTTACTTTCCGCGATTATTTTATCCATGGAACCGCGGTCCAGACCCATTCTGACAACGCCAACAACAGTTTTATCCAAAAATAACGGAGCGGCAATATCCAAAATTTTCTTTTCGCCGACTTCTATTTTTCTGCTGGCAATTTTAGTTTTTCCGGCCAAAATATTATCGTATTTGAAATCATCGCTTTTTAAAATATGTACCGGCTCGCCAACGCTGCTGAGAAGCTTCTCCTGGTCGTTGATAATTTGCATGTAAACGATTCCATGTCCCTCTCCAAATTTCTGCAAACCTCTTTCCACAGCGACTTTCAGGCTCCAGTAAATCAATCCATCCTTATCAAGATTTATAACCACCGTGCCGCTTCCGTCCGTGCGCCGCAGAGCAATAAAACCGATTCCAGCTTTCGCGCGTATTTTATCCAGTAACTCAAGAGTCGACAAAGGGCGGCCTGCGCTCTTCAACTCCCGCGGGCCTAGCATATCCGTTTTCAAGGTGCTGCTTTGATATACAGCGTTTCCCCGGGGATTCAACACAGCGAGATACCAAAGATTGTTTTCCGCGGCAAGCCTCGCTAAAACATTGTTATTTACTTTTTCCTTTCTCCACTGTTCATCCACTTTGCGCCCTAAATCTGTTATTGCTTCAATAACCCAACGCTTGGAGTATTCCGATTCTGCGCGGCTTACCGTTTTTGTTTGAGATGGCTTTTTTTCCGGCGCGGAAATTATACTTTTCAAATTATCCTCGGTCAGACGCTGCAACACACTGATAGTGCTCAAGGCCTGATCCTCCAAAAACCCCACGAGGTTAGCCTCACTCCTCATTATATCCAACAGTCCCATAATCAGAAGCAGGGACACAAAAATGGCGCTGACGATACCAACGGCCAGAGGCTGCAGAAAAGCATCTTTAGATTTGAGGGATTTTCGCTCAATAATTAACTCTTTTTTACGAAAAATGCGCATTTTATCCTCAGTTCCTGATTTTGACGGTCATCTTAAGCTATTGACGAGAAAAGTCAACGGTTAATGCTTCAAAATTCGACATTTTTGTCGAAATATAAATAAATAGCGGGTTTATTATTTAACTCTTTGTATTTCCAACATTATTTTCAAAAAAACCTTCTTTTATCCGACATTTATTGCCGTAAAATTGACTTGTCGTTTATGGAAAAAACGGGTATAAAAAATTAATATTTATATTATTTTAGATAGTTACCATGCTAAAACAAATTTCGGCATGATACATGCTTAATTTACGGGTAAGTTAAAAACATTGTCGACTAAAATAACGGGCATGACCAGCCGGCAGCGGATTAACCTTGAAGGTACTTTGCCTTCTCTCTTCACTCCTAGGGAGGCTCTAACAGAGCCTCCCTTTCCTTTTGTAAAGAATAAATGAAAACCTGTCATTTCTTCCGTTGCTTCTCTTTCTGCCACGCATCGATTCTTTCTCTAATTATTTTTTCAAAACCTGCTTCTTTCGGATTATAAAAAAACCTTTCCCCAAGCAACTCAGGCAGGTAATCCTGAGCGACATAAGCATCAGGATAGTCATGAGCATATTTGTAATCTTTCCCATAATCAAGTTCTTTCATCAATTTTGTGGGAGCGTTGCGAATATGTAACGGAACCGGCAGATATCCTGTCCGGCCTATTTCTTCCTTTACCTTGCCAAAACCGGAATAAAGCGCATTGCTTTTGGGAGCTGTGGCTAAATAAACAGCCGCCTGCGCCAGAGCCAGCTCCCCTTCCGGCAGGCCAATAAAATGGAAGGCCTGCTGGGCCGCAACACAGATACTCAATGCCTGCGGATCAGCATTTCCCACGTCCTCTGAAGCAAAGCGAATCATGCGCCGCGCAATAAAGAGCGGATCTTCTCCGGCCATAAGCATCCTGCCCAGCCAGTACAGTGCAGCGTCCGGATCGCTTCCTCTTAAACTTTTATGAAATGCGGAAATCAGATTGTAATGCTCTTCTCCATCCTTATCATATAGCAAAGCTTTCTTCTGTAATGCCTCACGGGCATATTCTAAGGTGATGATTCTTTCTTTTTCGGACAAATCCTGTATCATGGATGCAATTGCTTCCAGATTGTTCAAAGCATTACGCGCGTCTCCATCGGCCAGCCGAACAATGTAACGGTTGGCGTCTTCATCCATCCGCACCAAATATTTTCCCATCCCTTTTTGCTGATCTTTAAGCGCCCGTTCAACAATGGTCATAAGTTCTTCTTCGGAAAAAGGTTTCAAGGTCAAAACTCTGACCCGTGATAATAGGGGGGCGATTACTTCAAAAGAAGGATTTTCCGTGGTGGCGCCGATTAAGGTAATCAGACCGCTTTCCACATGAGGCAGGAAAGCGTCCTGCTGAGCTTTGTTAAAACGATGAATTTCATCCACAAAAAGGATTACTTTTTTGTTTTTCCCATCTTGCAATTGGTTTGCCTCGTCAATAACCATACGTATTTCTTTGACCCCGGAAAGAACGGCGGAAAAGCTCACAAATTTTGACTTGGTTTCATTGGCTAAAATCCTGGCCAAAGTGGTTTTCCCCGAACCGGGAGGCCCCCAGAAAATCATGGAAAAAAGTTTATCTTCTTCAATGGCGCGCCTTAACAAACAACCTGCGCCCAGAAGATGAGGCTGTCCGACATATTCGGAAAGATTTTGCGGTCTCATTCTTTCAGCAAGCGGAGCCGAAGCTTTTACGCCGGTTGCCCCGGCATGACTGAATAAATCCAGATTTTTCATTTTTTTGCCTTGGCTTTTTCAATCAGTTCGATCAGGGACAATACTTTGTCCTTGGGCTGCGTAGCGGTTAATCGATTCCAGTTATCCGGCGTCAGAATACGCCTCAACTCATCCTCCACATCAAAAACCGCCCGCCAACAGTTAATGATCCGGGTGCATGGCAGTTCCCCCGACTCGCGCAGACAATACGAAAAAGTCATTTCATCGCCTAGCTTTGGACAGCGCGTTAGTTTGTCACCATGCTCAGTTTTCATTACATTTAACTTGTCGAAAAAAAGAAAAGCCGTCAAGATTTTTGTTTTCCTGACGGCTTTTTAGACACTTTTTTCATAATCCGTTATGGTTTTGGAAAATCCTTAATCGCTAAAAGCGCCTTTTCTATTTCTTCATCCGGCAGCTCATAGGCCTGAAGTTTGCCGGACAGATAGGCGTCGTAGGCCGTCAGATCCACCAACCCGTGACCACTCCAGTTGAAGAGAATGACTTTTTCCTTTCCTTCCTCTTTGGCGTGCATGGCTTCATCCACGACAGCGGCAATTACGTGGTTGGTTTCCGGAGCGGGAATAAAGCCCTCAGTTCGCGCCCATTTAATACCCGCTTCAAAAGTTTTCAGCTGATCGTATGCGCGGGCTTCAATAAATTCTTCATTTACCAAATGGCTCACAATCGGCGCCATGCCGTGGTATCGTAAACCACCCGCGTGAATCGGAGCGGGAATGTAATCGTGACCCAGGGTATGCATGGCCAGAAGCGGCGTCGTCTTGGCCAGATCGCCAAAATCGTAGGCAAATGGGCCCTTGGTCATGGTGGGACATGAAGTCGGTTCGGCGCCGACGACTTTGACCTCTTTACCGTGGATCTTATCGCAAACAAAAGGCATGGCCAAGCCGGCAAAGTTACTGCCGCCGCCGCAGCACCCCATAACGACATCGGGATATACACCTAGCTTTTTCAACTGTTTCTGACATTCTAAACCGTTGATAGACTGATAGATCAAAACGTGGTTTAACACGCTTCCCAGGGCGTATTTGGTGTTGGGGGTGGTTACCGCGTCTTCGATGGCTTCGCTGATGGCAATACCCAAAGAACCGGGGGAATCGGGATGCTCAGCCAGAACATTACGCCCCGCCTGCGTCAGGTTGGTGGGGCTGGCCAGACATTCCGCGCCCCAGGTATTCATCATCATGCGGCGATACGGTTTCTGGTCATAGCTGATTCGCACCATGTAAACCCGGCAGGGGAGACCGAACATCTGACAGGCCATGGACAAGGCGCTTCCCCATTGGCCTGCGCCGGTTTCTGTGGTAATGCGCTTGGTTCCCGCCACCTTATTGTAATACGCCATCGGGATGGCGGCATTGGGCTTGTGCGATCCGGCCGGGCTAACCCCTTCATGCTTGTAATAAATCTGCACCGGGCAATCCAGCAGTTTTTCAAAATTTCTAGCGCGATAAAGCGGAGACGGGCGCCACAGCAGGTATTTCTGGAGAACCTCTTCGGGAATGTCGATCCATCGCTCGGATGAAACTTCTTGTTCGATGATATTCATGGGGAAAATTGCCGCCAGATCCTGCGGATTAACCGGCTGGCCGGTGCCGGGATGCAGCGGAGGTTTCATCGGCGTGGGTAAATCCGCCATGACATTGTACCATTGCCGGGGAATTTCATTTTCGTCTAAAAATGTTTTGACCTGTTCCATAATTCTTCTCCTTCCAGAATTTTAAAAAAACAAAACTAAAAAAAATGCCATGGCTTATTTTCCCATGGCATTTTAATTCAACACTCTCGGCGTCATGGGAAGGAACTTCCCCGCCCATGCTCATTTTTCCACTTAAGCTCATGGGCAGATATTATCAATCTGCCACCACCATTTTTTCAAATAATTTGTCATCATTATTTACCTGACCCAAATTATTTTTAAATTTGCGATTTCGTAGCACAGCCGGTAAATGGTTGTCAAGGTCAATTATTTTTTGGCGCCCTAAACATGGTTGCGGAGTTTCAACTCTATGGGATGAGGATTTAAATATGCCTGTCCTTTCAGATAAGGCTCATCGTATTTGCGGACATAATGACTAATCAGTGAAACAGGAACAACCAGCGGCACGTAACCCATATGATATTTGCCAATTATCTCCAGCAGCTCCTTTTTTTCGTCGGCGGCAAGTTGCTCTTTAAAATATCCCATCATATGCTGCAGGACATTTACGTGTTTTTGGGGCGTGGCCTTCAAAGACAGAGCTTCCAGTAAAAGAGTTTGATATTGCCGAAATAATTCCTTGCGGGGCATGCTTTTCTGATGAGCGACAAGCTTTCCCATTAACCGGTAATGTCTCGGGCTGTGAGCAAGAAGCAACAATTTTTGTCCGGTATGAAAATCCACTAAAGCCGCTGTGCTTTCGCCCTTTACCAATGATTCCCGCCACCTGTTTAAGGCAAATATTCTCTCGATGAAATTCTCCCTCAAGGCAGGGTCATGAAGCCTTCCTTCATCTTCCACCGGCAGCAGCGGAAAATGCTTCATAAAAATTCCGGCAAATACTCCCACGCCTTTTTTTACGGGCATTTTGTTTTCATTATAAATTTTTACTCTTTCCATTCCGCTCGAGGGCGAATCGCTTTTGAAAATAAAGCCGCACAGGTCTTCTTTTTCCAATTCTCTGACTCGCTTTTGCGCCCAATTTACCATGCGACTGGTAAGGTCAATTTTAGTGCGCGTCGTAACAAGACGAGGAAAATCAGGCTCGCCCTCCAGACGCATGGATTCACGCGGAATACCCAATCCACATTCTGCTTCCGGACATACAGGAACATACTTCATATATTGCCCCAAGGTTTCTTTGAGAAATCTGTCCAGCTTATGGCCGCCGTCATAACGAACATTTTCGCCTAGCAGACAAGCGCTGATGCCAAGTTTTATTTTTTTATTATTAATCATTTTATAAGAAAAACTCTTTGTCGCGGCGGTACCAGTAATTGGGAAGAATGCGATACATCAGCCGCGAAAAAGGCCCGATGTATTCCTGTTTTCTTTTGTCATACTGACAGGCGCGAATAATCATATCTCTGATAGCACTTTTATCACCCGGTTCATTGAACAGCCGATAGGCACAGGAAAAAAGCGGGCTGTACATATTCTTCTTTTCCAGATATTTGTGAACGTTTCTAATAGTATTGGGGCCCTCCGGCATACCATCAATTCTTTTCAGCACGCGCAAATTAGTTTCGATGGGATTACCCGTGTAAAGTTCATAATAATATTTGCCGTACCGGTAATTCTTGCTGGCGACAGATGAGGTTGTCACATACAAATCCCCTACGCCTGCCTGACTATGGAAAGCCTGAAAATGTCCGCCAAGAATTCGCGACAAGGAACGGATTTCCACGCCGGCACGCGCGAATATTGTGCCCGGTATGGAATATCCCAGATTAAGGCTATCGGATATCCCCTTAATGTTAGCCACGATATTTTTCAAAGCGCCGCACGCTTCCACGCCCACAATATCAAAATTGTAATATGTATTGAGTTCATGGCGATTAAATTTCAAAAAATGCTCCCTTACTATATTGGTAATCTTTCTTTTGCCTGCCACCGTGAGGCAGACGGGATTGCCCAAAGCCAGGTCCATATCAAAAAAGGGACCTCCGATACATACAACTTCATATTTACTTCTGACCTTGGAAAGATTATTTTTTATCATTTGTGATGGTGTTACCAGTTCTTTATATATCTCATCGGATACCAATCCTTTTATTGGGGATATAAGACAGGTCTCGCCTTCTTTTTTGGCTATTAAAGGCTTCAGTTGTTCCAGCAATTCCGTCAGGCGGTTCATAGTTGTGGCCAGAATGATGAAATCATTATTTTCAACAACATATTCCAGATCGTTGGTCGCATGCACATTCGCTGAAAGCCGGGGAACATTCTCTGTTCCCCCCAGACGATCAGCCAAATCCTTGGTCAAATGCAGCGGATTTAAATGATCCCGGTTGATCGCCTTGCAAACTTCTGCATCATGATAGTAAATGGTAACACGTTTTTTATCGCGGCCCAGCTTGTAAGCGAAAGAAGTCCCGATGCGACCGGGACCGATAATCGCCACTTTTGTTATATCAAGATTGTTTATCAACATTAAGTAAGCCCCCTGGCAAAATACCGGGTTATTATAGGGAATAATTCCCTCGTGTCAAACGATAATAACCCCCTTTTATAAAAAATTGTATTGATACTTTGGTTTTTCTATTGCATTATTATAAAGGATTGTTTTAAAAAACATTGTCCTCATAAAGACTTATGATGAAGAACAATAGTGGAATAATTTTCAAGAGGTTATATAGTGATTGCGTAACGCGGACCATTAATTAAATAACATCCAAGTGTAAAAAAGCTTATATCCCTTATGATTAACCATACTGAAACGCCGCAAGAAAAAATATTGCATTTTCCCAACGGCAATGTAAAAGAAAAAAAATACGTGTTGGGTGGCAAGCTGGAAGGCGAGTATGCCTCATATTACAGCAACGGGCAGGTAATGGCGCGGCTATATTTTTCACGCGGCAAAAGAAACGGCGGCGCGGTCAGCTACTACCCCAGCGGCCAGGTAAAGGAAAGGGGTTGCTATGTAAATGATAAAATGGATGGGCCCTATACCTCTTATTATGAAAACGGCCATGTCAGGGAAGAGGAAAATTATAAAGCGGGTAAATTGCATGGCACATACAGACGGTATTATAAAACGGGGGAGTTGAAAGTAGAAGAAAATTTCAAAAATGGCAAGTTTGACGGCGAATATGTATGTTATTATAAAAGCGGTCAAATTAAGGAAAAAGGGCGCTTTGTAAGAGATAAACGAGAAGGTGAATATATCGCCTATTTAAAAAACGGCCAGATAAAAGAAAAGGCCACTTACAAAAACGGAAACCTTGTGGGCGAGTTTTACTCTTTCCAGAATATCGCCGCAAACGGGGAGGAATCAAGCGCGGATAACGCTTGTGGCAGCTGGGAGGAAAAAGATATCGCCGATCTGCTCCAGGATTTGGCTAATTTCGATAAAATAAACAAGTAATTCGATTCTTGGTAAAATGATAAAGAAAATTCTCATACCCATAGACGGCTCGCCGAACAGTTTCACTGCGCTGGAATACGGAATTTATATTGCTCGTAAACTTGAAGCCTCTTTGAACGGCCTTTATGTCCTTGATGTAAACTTAATTCAGGGACCGATGCTCACGGACATATCCGGCTCAGTAGGAATGCCTCCTTACGACGGTTTCTTTGAAGCGATCGAAACATCCCTGAAGGAAAAAGCGGATTTCATATTAAAGGATTTCAGCGCGCGTTGCCAGCAGGCGCGCATTAATTGCGAAGTCAAAAGCCCTATAGGAAAAATCAGCCAGACTATTATTGAGGAAGCCCAGAGTGCCGATATGATTCTTATGGCGAAAAAAGGCGAGCATTTTCATCTTAAAGAAGGCGGCCTGCTAGGCTCTGTTGCCGAAGCAGTTGTCCGTAACGCCGGGAAACCAGTAATGGTCACTCCCGAAAACTTTGTAGAGATAGAGAGCATGGGCATCGCCTATGACGGGAGCGAACCGGCAAAAAAAGCGCTGGAACTGGCGCTCAATCTCTCTGTAAACACGGCATGGCCTGTTACAGCTGTAATTATTTCTACAGATCCTCAAAAAGCTTCTGCCCGCGCGCAAGAGACAGAAAATATTATTGATTCCAATGATGCTGATTGCGCAATAATAACCTTGCCAGGCAAAGAAACCGAAGAGCTTATTAATTACATCAAAGAAGGCGCGGTCGAATTGATGGTAATGGGGGCCTTCGGCCACAACCGGCTTCGGACGCTGTTTATGGGCAGCACCACATCCCAGGTCATTCAAAAAAGCCCGGTCCCGGTACTACTGACACGCTGATGCTCACCCCACAGATTGTTTTTGTCAACAACTTCCCTTAAATCGTCAAGCAGGTCGTAGTCGGTTAAATCGTAATGAATTGGAGTGATTGTTATATACCCGGCAGCCAAAGCATTGACATCGTTATCTATCTTATCCGCGGGAGCCTTATAAGCGCCGGAAAACCAGTAATAAGTATTCTCTCTTGGATCCGTGCGCTTTTCAAAAGATTCGATGATATTGTTTTTTCCCTGTTTCACAACAACAACTCCCCTGATCTTTTCCTCAGGTAAACAGGGAATATTAACATTGATGGCACTTCCGCATAGCGCCGGATTTTTCAATATCAACCTGGCCATTTTTCGCGCAAATTTAGCGGCATAGGTAAAATCCGCTTCCTTGTGAGAGTCAAGTGAGACAGCCAAAGAAGGAACTCTCAGAATTGCCGCTTCCGTTGCCGCGGAAACAGTTCCCGAATAAATAACATTTATGCCCACGTTCGCGCCCCGGTTTATTCCTGAAATAACCAGTTCCACCGGTTTATGCGCCAGCTCTTTTATGCCGATTTTTACACAATCCGCCGGTGTTCCGTAAACGGCATAACCCAAAAATTTACTGTTTTTCGTCGCGCGTCGCACCATCAGCGGGCGAAAAATCGTCACCGCGTGGCCCACAGCGCTTTGCTCAATTTCCGGTGCAACAATCAGACATTGAGCATCCCGGGAAAGCTCTTCATAAAGCAAACTCAAACCCCTGGCGTAAATTCCGTCATCATTAGTCAACAAAAACATCGTCGCTATATCCTTTTGCCTTAAGTCTTTGGCCTTTAGTCTTTTCTATCTTACCTGTTCCAGCTTCCCTTTTTTGACTCTTAAAACGAAAGGAGTTTTCTGAGAAACCCTGTCATAACCAAAAGAGGTCGTCCCGGTAGCGCCCCTGTAATAATCCATTGCGATAAGTGACGCGACTAACTCCTGCCGGTTCTGAACACCATGTTTTTCTATGACGGTGAAAAGAATTCCCGCCGTGTCATAAGCAAGCGCTTCGATATTTTCCGGATCACGGCTGTATGCCGTGTAATAAATATCAATAAAGTCGTTTGCCTCCGGATAAAAAGTGTAAGGAAAAAAGCTGTCGACAAAAACGGCGCCCTCGAGATAGTCGGCGCCTTTTTCGAGCAAATGCGGAGAATTCCATAAACTGGTTCCCAAAAGATTTATTCCCATCACATCAAAAAAAGCCAGCTGCGCGGCAATCATCCGGACTCGGCGGTGCGAATCAGGAATGAATAACGCCTCAAAATCTATGAACACTTTTGGCTTTATTTCCGGTTTCTTGGCCGCTTCCCTCCGTGCCAGACTGACCTGGTTACCGGTGACCATATCTATCTCTTTGGTAAAATCTGTTTGATTTATGTCATAGGATACGGATCTTTCCACCTTGCCCCCCACGCGCGCAGCTTCTTCATGAAATATTCTCATCATTTCTTCACCATAATCATCGGCGGGATATAAAATCGCAAATATAGCATTGTTCAGATCGTTGAGAGCGTACTGAACTACGGCTCTGACCTGTTGTCTGGGTGTTAAGAAATGCTGAAATACATATTCACTCAGCAGGGAGCCCCCCTCCTTCGAGGTAATCAAAATCAAAGGCACTCCCCATTTATCTGCCTCCTGCGCCGCGTCGGCAGCTTCTGCCGTTCCGGTAATGGCTATAATAGCAATTACATTTTCTATATTGGCCAGATATTCAATGGCTGCTTTCGTTTCCTGAGGCAGACCCCTCGAATCCTGCGCAATAATTTTCCATGGCGATCTGTATCTTTCGTCAAACGTTCTGGCCGACAATAATACCGCGTCCAGCGCTTTGTTTCCTAACTCGGCATGGGGACCGGACAAAGGCAAAACGCATCCGATGGAATATCGGTCGACTTTAGGGGAAAAAGGGAAAAAAGGGGGACTCTCGGCTTCATGGGGGCGGACCGGTTCTTCGTGAGGCACGGGTACAGGTTCTTTTACGACAACCTTCGGCTTGGCACAACCGGCAATAATTATAATCAACAGCAATAAAACGAAGCCAGTAATTATTTTATAATTTTTCATTTCGCCTCCTCGATAATCATCATCATATATTCCCGAATCTCGCGGGCCAAATCCGGCCGCTCCAGCAACAACGATATTTCATTGTTATACTTCATGGCAGATTGGGTAAAATTATGACTACCCAGAATAATTATTCGCTGATCTATCAGGACCAGTTTCGTATGCGTTGTTTTTCGCGGAGAATCTAAATAAACCACAACACCTTTTTCTTCAAGAACATTTTTCGTCTTGAGATTTTGCGCGCCGAGCCCATTATTACCTCTACCGGAATTTTCAAGAATAACGGTGACTTTTACGCCTCTTTTTACCGCGCGCGAAAGATGCCCGACAATTCGATCAGGATAACTTCTTTCATGCACACCGGCTCTGAAGGAAAAAACACAGATGAGAATTTCGTCCCGCGCTTCGTCAATTGCTCTGATAAACGCCGGGAAAAGCTCTTCATTTTTCAGGATAATAACCGGGCATAATGCTTGCCCGCCTATTTTCTGCGTCTTGTTTTCTTCCGCCCAAAGATTAGCGGATAAAGCAAAAGACAAAAATATTATGCCGCATAAAAAGACATTTACGCGTTGCTGTATTATTTTCATAACATCGCCAATATTTTTTTCGCAAATCATATATTATTTTTTACCGCCGGTCGACACAAAAAAGCCTGAAATGCCAAATGGCGTTTCAGGCTTTTTTCATTCTTTGACGCTCTTTATTTCGCGTCTTCAAAATCCGCGTCCACCACGTCATCATCTTTTTTCTCAGAAGCCGCCCCAGATGAATTATCCTGCTGTGCGCCTCCATCACCAGCCCCAGGCCCTTGCTGCCCACCGGCGCTTTTTGCATACATGGCCTCCGCCAGCTTATGCGACACATTCATTAATTCATCCTGCGCGCTCTTGATCGCCTGGGCATCTTCACCTTCCATGGCCTTTTTAGTTTTATTTATCGCTTCTTCAATTTTGGTCTTCTCCTCTGCGTCCACTTTGTCGCCAAACTCTTTGATATTCTTTTCCACGCTGTAAATCATGGAATCAGCCAGGTTTCTTGCTTCAATTAACTCCTTGCGGCGCTTGTCCTCTTCCGAGTGCTGCTCCGCCTCGCGTACGAGCTTCTGAATTTCTTCTTCTGTCAGTCCGCTGGAAGCTGTGATTTTAATGCTCTGCTCTTTGCCTGTACCTAAATCCTTCGCGTTTACGTGCACAATACCGTTGGCGTCAATATCAAAAGCCACTTCAATTTGTGGCACGCCGCGCGGCGCGGGGGGAATACCTACAAGTTCAAACCGTCCGAGCGTCCTGTTATCCGCCGCCATCTGGCGCTCCCCCTGTAAAACGTGAATACTCACTGCCGGCTGATTATCCGCCGCCGTGGAAAAAATCTGGCTTTTCTTGGTGGGAATCGTCGTATTCTTTTCAATAAGCCTGGTCATAACACCAC